>CAZVXG010000022.1:6884-9959 GCA_964631635.1 uncultured bacterium
TTCTTGAGCAGTCCGCCCATTCGCGGCACCATTCTCACCCTGCGCCAGCCTTTTCTCAGTCTGCGCCAGCCTTCGGAGAGATTCTCGCATCCTTTTGAAAAGCTCGGGTGCGATCAGGTTCTCTGCATTATTTGTCGTAAACGGCGTGAATGGCAGAGGTCCAGTCTTATCGAGATGCGCCTTTATCCGTCCTTCTCGCTCTTTGTCGGTCTCGAGACTCGCGTATTCTTCTTTTGGGGTGGACCGCCAGTCATAGGAAGAAGGAACCGATTCGGGCCATTTGGTGATCTTGGGAGTTGGGAGAGAAGGCGACGCTGGTGTTAACGGAAGCGGCGGAGTCGATGTCGCGGATGATGTTACGGCGGCTAGCGCAACCCCAAGCGGACGCAAAATCCCCTGCAGCATCGCGTCGTGGACGGTTACGTTCTCAGATGCGAATAACCTCTGGGCATCCGCTTTCTCAATCATCGTATCGTTTTTCCCTGCTTCGTAAGCGCGGCTCGTCCTCTGTTCCGTCTTCCTCAGATCTCTGGGATCTTTCCAGGTAAATTTGGTCTGTTCCAGATCGCAAGAAATGCTCCCTTCGCCGGGCTTGGCATGGATCGTCTGCAGGACGACGTTATACGTCTGGCGGATTTGTTCCGCTTGTTCCTCAGTGATCCCCTGCTCCAGAGGGCCGTTCCACCATTTGTTGAGCCATCCCTTTTCAATCCGGATATCGTGAAACCGTTTCGTGTCTGGATGCTGTAAAGCGCACTTCAAAACCAGGACGCGGCCGCCGCTTTCATATGCGTATTCCAGAGGAACTCTCGAAGGAATAAACGTTACAGAAGATGAACTTGCCATAATTACATTTTTGTTTTAAAGAAATTATATCAAATAAAACTGTTATAATCAATTAGTAAAGATTCTTTTAACTGGTTAAAATATTTATTATAAACTTAAGTCTCGCGTGATTTCGCATATAGTAAGAATTTATTTAAATGGTTAAAATATTTACTAATAACTTAAGCCTTGCGCGATTTTAAGGATTCGCATACCCTGATTTCCATGCATCCAGAAGCCATCATTCCCCAGTATAACGACCCGCTCAGGGCGGTCCTGGTCTTCGGCCCCCCGGGCTCGGGAAAGGGAACCTTGGGCAAATTCCTCAGCAGCGCGGGGAACCATTTCCACCTCTCCTCCGGGGATATTTTCCGGGGCTTATCCCCTGAATCCCCTGCCGGCAAACTCTATCACAATTACGCTGGGAAAGGGCTCTTGCTCCCCGACGAGGTGACGATCCAGATCTGGCACCATTACGTCCATGGGTTGATTGCTACGAACCGCTATTTTCCGGAGCAGCAGCTCCTTCTGCTCGACGGCATTCCCCGGACGCTGCGGCAGGCTGACCTCCTGGACCGGTATATCCGCGTCGAGGGGATCATCGTACTCGAGATGGAAAACATTGAAGAGCTGATCAAGCGGATCCAACGGAGGGCTCTCATTGAAAAGCGAACGGACGACATGGATCCCCACGTGTTGAAGACCCGGATGGAGGTCTATGAGCAAGACACCGTGAAGCTCCTAAAACATTATCCCGCTCAACTCTTCTCCCGCTTCGACGCCGATCAAAAACCGTTGGAAGTCCTCCGCGATGTCCTGATCGACCTCTCGGCTCTGCTTGCACAGTAAAAAAAACCAAAAAAAACCGCGCCTTTAAAGGGCGCGGTATAAGAAAGAGCGCGGTAAGTATAAGATTAGCGGCTTCCTTCGGGACCTACTGCGATTGCCAGGTCTGGCAGCGCTACGTCATCGGAAGCGGCGACAGCCAATTCCTCTGCCTGTTCGGCTGCAGGCGTTGTTTTCTCGCGCAACAGCCTGCTGAAAAACCCAGATTTCTCCGTTTCCGGTTCTCCGGGACCTACCAGTTCTTCTTCAGCCACTTTGAACTCAGGCAATTCCAGCTCATCCGGCTGACCGAACGCAAACGGGATGCCTTTTGCCGCGCTCAACCGAATTTCCGCTTCTACTTTTTGGACGGCGCCTTCCACTTGAGCGATCCTTTTTTGCTCATGAGCAATTCTGGAACGGTTATTGATGATTTGGTTTTCAAGACTGTTTGCCAGCGACCGCTTCTCTTTTGAAGCTTGCCCGAAGTTAGCTGGCCTGACTGAGTAGCGGGTTACCTCCTCCTCCGGACGCCCCTTGTAAATGACGTCGAGGATGCGGTTGACTTCACGTATCTGTGCTTCGATATCCGATTTTTTCTGCAGGATATCCTGATCCAGGTTCTCTTTCCTTTTATCCGGGTGGACAGCAAGTCCTAAACGGCGGGACGCTTGCGCGACGGCCAGCAACTCCTGTCTCGACAAGTTTTTAAGATCGTCGCCTGATTTTATCTTCAGGAGATTCTTCAGGACCACGAGATGCTCGATCCACACTTTTTGCGCATCGACCAGATCCTTGAGGGTTTGCAGGAAGACCTCGAGGTCGGCGTCCGCTTCAGCTGTGGCGATCGCACTGAGGCGAGCCTTTTCAGCTGTGGCGATCGCACGAAGGCGAGCCTTTGCCTGCGCTGGAGTTTCGTTGACTGGGAGAGTCCCCGGAGCAGAACCTTCGATATCAGGCCCTACTGGCATTTCGAGCTGTCCGCCGCTTGCAACTTGGCTGGAAGCGGTTCCCGCATCGACTGCAGAAGCGATTCCTGCATCGTTTTTCAACCGGGATGCCCTTGGATGAGACGTCGATTCAGCTCTGTGATGCACGTTATAAAGGAATCGCATGAGATCGTCATCCTCGAGGAGGCCTGCTTCTTCGAACATAGTCCCGAGTTGACAGACGATCACGTCAGGATTCGTTGCACCGTCAGGACCGACTGCTCTATTTTCAGCTTCTACTTTCGCCATTTCAACCCTGGCGATCTGTTCCAATGCGGAAGTAAGCTCTGGGTCATCGGTAGACAGTAAGCCGTTTGCGACTCCCTCTTGGAGAGTGCGTATGCACTGTTGGTTGGCCAGCTGAGGATACGGGTTCGCGCTTCGCTCTAGAACTGCAGCAGTAACGAACTGCTCGGACAAGCCCTGCCCTTGAGCG
>CAZVXG010000023.1:0-5401 GCA_964631635.1 uncultured bacterium
TCCTGTTTTGAGAACCATCCTCTGATCCCCCCTCTCATTCCCCGGATGCTTGGAATCGCCGAACAAAGCGGCAAACTTACCTTTACCATGCAGCAGATCGCCCAGATCTACGAAGAGGAATTGGAAACTACCTTGGCCTATTTCGCTAACTTGGCACAACCTGTCCTTCTCCTTTTTTTAGGAGCCTTGGTCGGATTCGTCCTTTTGTCGGTCCTGTTGCCTTTAACTGACGTCGGTTCATTCGTTAATTAGGAGAAAAATACTATGAAAAAAAGAGCCTTGACCCTTCTCGAAATCATGATCGTCATCTTTCTAATCACACTGATTACTGGAACAATCGGTTATAATATGAAAGGAACCCTGGATCGTGGGCGTGCGTTCCGAACGGAGCAAGCGAAAGTCCAACTTCACGATCTGCTCCTGATCTGCCTGGAGGAAGGAGAAAAGCCCGATGAACTCGCAAAAAACCCCAGCTTCTATTTGAAGAAATATAATTTGGCAAAAAACAGTGAAAAGCTGGTCCAGGATGGATGGGGGAGCGATTTTACAATTAATTACAATCAAACCAGAAATGATTTTGGCATTTCTTCTCAGCCTTACAATAAATATAAGAAAAAGCTCAATCAAGAGGTTCCATCGGATACAGATGACTAAGCGGTATTTCACCCTCCTCGAGGTGATGGTCGGGTGCGCACTTTTGATCCTTGCAGTCGGCGCAATCGGTTGGAAAATGCATACCTTCCTCGAAAAAAGGCGGTTTTCAGCCGACCTCGAACAACTCGCATCCCGAATCCATACGCTTCACTATCTGGCGGTCAATATGCAGGCCGATTGGAAAGGAGTATTATTCCGCCGCGGAGGAAAATGGTCGTTTGAAACCCGATGCATCGAACAGACGGTATCGCGATCTCTTCCCGCTCTTTCCCTCCATCCGTTTTCTTTATTTGTCGACGGCAAGGAGCAGGGCGGGATAGCGATCGAATTCTTTTCCAGCGGCGAGATTCGCCCCTGCGCCCATCTCCTCTTTCGCCAGGGCCGCCAGTTTAAAGAATGGAAATTGCCTGAGATCTTTCAAAAAGAAGAAGGAGACGGGACGAAAAAGCTCGGACCCATCCATCCCGACGATTTTCCTTGAGAAAATTGTTGTTTGTGTATAGTCTTCGGGAACTTTGGCAAATGGGGTTTCTATGCAATATTTACTTTATCTTTCAGCTCTTGTAATCGGGGTGGTTGCATCCGCGTATACCGACACAAATCCCATTGTGAATTCCAAAGAACACGCAGCCTTTTCGGCAGTGCTCACCCTCAAGCCAAAGCAGCCGAATTGGAGATCGGAGATCATCAAAGTTTTCCCCAACGGCTCTCTCGAGCAGATACTCTTGCATGAACCGCTTGTGACAGGAGGGGAACGCCCGGTTAAGCAAGTCTTTTTTTATGAAAACGGCCGGGTCCGATCTGAAATGGATGTGATCGTCGTAGACAAAGACGAACCTGGCGCTATCGAATGGAAATCGGCCATTGTGCCCCATGGAACCAGAGTCGACCTGACGCTAGAGGGGCAAATCCGCCAAACCGCTCAATACCAATCTGGGCTATTGGAAGGAGATCTCAAGACCTACTATCCGAAGAAAAATATAGAAACTGTCAGCCATTATCTCCATGGCGTTCTCGATGGGCTTTCTCGCACTTACTTTGAAAACGAGCAGCTAAAAGAAGAGTTCCATTACTGCAATGGCCTCATCGATGGGGAATATACTCAATACTATGAAAATGGCACCAAAGCGGCTATCTTCCCTTATCGGGCAGGAAAACTCCAAGGCACCGCATCTGAATGGTTTCCGTCAGGCGTTTTAAAATTTCAGCGGCAATTCGCAAACGGCCTCTTGCACGGAGATGGGAAGAACCCCGCGATCATCGCCTATGATGAAGAGCGGAACATTGTAGAAGCAATCGATTTCCGCCAAGGGGTCCCCTTTGGGATTCATCTCCGCTATCACAAAAATGGGAATGAATTATACCGCGTCGCCTATAAGAACGGGAAAAAAGAAGGGAAGGAACAATTCTTCAATGAAGCGGGAGAACTTTTGAGCGAAGGCCAGTTCGCCGAAGGACTGCCCATTGGAGAACATTGCAGGAATTATCTGGACGGTACAATCGCCAGTTTGGCCCAGTTCGATCAAGAGGGCAATCTCCTCGCTCCCATTGTCGAGTTCGACAAACAGGGCCGCAAATTTCGTCAATTTTTCCTTGTCGGAGAGAAGCTCGACGGACCCTACTCGGAATGGTATCCGGAAGGAACGTTGAAATGCGAATATTGCTACAAGGCAGGGAATTTCGAAGGAGAGCAGACGGAATACTATCCGAGCGGCCAGATGAAAGCCCATACATATTACAAAGACAATAAGCGCGATGGGACGCATGAAGAGTGGTATGAGAACGGCGTTTTAGCCCGAAGGATTTCTTTTGCAGATGGCCTGAAAGATGGACAAATGGGCGAATGGCACCACAACGGCAATCGCAAAATAGACGCTTATTTTCAATCCGATCTTGCAGATGGCGTGCAGACCGAATGGTATGAGAACGGAGAGTTGAAGATCCGCGTCGAATTCTCCATGGGACTGAAGCAGGGATGGCAGCGCGAATGGAACGAGAAAAAGGATCTTGTTTTTGAAGGGTGTTTTGAAAGCGATCAACCGAATGGAACCGTGCTTACCTGGTGGGGGGAAGAAAGGATCCGAACCCGTTTCCAATTCGCAAGCGGGAAAAAAGAAGGCAAGCAAGAATGGTTTTATCCAAATGGAAGCCCTGAGCGAATTGCCTGTTTCAAAAACGATCGATTGGACGGCGATGCCAGGAATTGGTTTCCAGACGGATCGATACAACTTTTTCAAACCTACGCTTCAGGCAAGCTAATTGGAGAAGATCTCCTCTATTTTCCTAAAAAAAATGGCGAAGAGCCCATATTGGCTCACCGATTCCATTACGATGATCTAGGCCGGCTGCATGGCGAACAGAAGAATTATTTTGCCGATGGGGGTATCCAGTCCGATATCGAATACGATCACGGCGAGTTCGACGGGTCAAAAAGAGTCTGGGATGAACGGGGCCATTTGATCGAAGAAGCTCACTATGTACAAGGCAAACTCGATGGAATGTTCTCCCAGTGGACCCAGGATCAACGGGAAGTAGTTTTTCATTATAAAGACAATTTCAAAAACGGCCCCCATTTCATCTTTTTACCTCCGAACGCCCAAGGGACAAAGGTAAAAGTCCTTGAAGGGAATTTCGAAAATGACGAACTCGAAGGAGTGGTTTCCGAATATAATGAGATGGGGATCAAATTGATCGAAACCATCTTCCATCAGGGGAAAAAAGAAGGGTTAGCCAAGGTGTATGCGGCGAATGGGAAATTAAACGCCTCCGTCCCATTTCTCGGCGATAAGAAGAATGGAGTGCAGGTTCAATATTTTCCCAGCGGCGCTATTTTTCGCGAAACGACCTTTGTCGAAGACTTGCAAGAAGGCGAAGAGAAAACCTATTACGAGAATGGAGATTTAGCCTCTGTATCTTTCTATAAAGCGGACCTGCTCGAAGAGCTTTCTCAAAGCTGGAACAGCCAAGGCGTCCTTGTTTTCGAAGCGGAATATCAAGCTGGACAGCGCCATGGGAAATTCAATAAAAATTATGACGACGGAAAACCCTATATTGAGCAAGTCTTCGCCTATGACGAACCTATAGGGGAAAAGCGAAAATATGACCGCGAAGGGAAGGTCACTGTTTCGAATGCCGCTCCGCAAGAACGTGCATCTCGTTAATTATTCAGAACTTGTATCTATATCAGAAAAAACTTCCATTTTTTTGGGAAAGGCGTAAATTGGAACTCGCGATATTGAGGGGATTTTCCCCTCATCGCGATCCAAACAGGAGATTTATCAATGAACATGAAACAACCCTCAAAACCACAGCCAGTGGCTCCAGCGAACAAAGCTCCAGAGCAGAAAAAACCACAAGCTCCAGCTCCTCAGCAGAAGCAAAACGTGCCTGGAAAGAAGTAACCATTGGCTTCGAGTCGTTAAGAGGGTGAATGACTAACCCTCTCTAAAGCCCCCAGCCCTATTCGGCTGGGGTTCTTTTTTGCCAATACTGGAGGGATTGTTTGGGAAATCTTCCTTGGAGAGGAGCCAGAGGCGCGCCTCTCCTCCCTTGCAAGGATCACGATGTGCATCGATTCGTCTCAAATATGGATCGAGAAGCGTCGATTGCTTCCAGATCGGAGAGGGTCATCATGCGAATCAGTTCCTGAACGGTTGTTCGCGCAGTCCACCCCAACTTTTCTTTAGCTTTGGCGGCGTTGCCGATCAACAAATCAACCTCTGAGGGACGGAAAAATTCAGAGGAAACTTCGACGCATACTTTTCCTGACGTAGCATCTATGCCCTGTTCCTGTATGCCCGATCCAACCCATTCGATTGGAATCCCTACTTCGTTGAAGCTCAATTCGACAAAATGGCGAACGGTCGTGGTTTCTCCGGTTGCGAGGACATAGTCGTCAGGTCTTTTTTGCTGAAGCATGAGCCACATCCCTTCGACAAAATCTTTTGCATATCCCCAATCTCTTTTCGCATTCAAATTCCCCAAAATGAGTTTATCTTGCATCCTTTTGGCGATGCGAGCGACGGCCTGTGTGATTTTTCTCGAGACGAACGTCTCGCCTCTCCTGGGACTTTCATGATTAAACAAAATGCCATTGCAAGCGTAAAGATTGTGGGCCTCTCGATAATTCACGACCGTCCAATAGGCGTATAATTTTGCAATTCCATAGGGAGATCGAGGATAGAATGGCGTTTTTTCCGTTTGAGGCACTTGTTGTACTTTGCCGTAGAGCTCCGAAGTAGAAGCCTGGTAAAAGCGAATTTTAGGATTGAAGCTGCGGATGATCTCGAGAATGCGCAAGACTCCCAACGCATCGACATCGGCTGTATATTCAGGCATATCGAAAGAGGTTCTCACATGGCTCATAGCAGCTAAATGATACATTTCGTCTGGAGCAGCCGTTTCTATGACCCGCTTTAAGCTGGAAGAATCGCTTAAATCTCCAACATGTAGAAACAATCGATTTCGGAATGCTGGATCCTCGCAGATCGATGCAATGCGGCCAAGATTGGGAAGGGAAGAGTGGCGGACCAACCCATGGACAAAATATCCCTTTTCCAATAGAAGCTCCGCTAGATAAGAGCCGTCTTGACCCGTGATTCCAGTAATCAAAGCTTTTTTCATCCTATTGGCGGCCTCCACGGCAAAGAAGGCAAGGATAACAAATGTAAATTTTCACGCACAGATCTTTTCTTTTTAACCACAGCCGACTATTTTTACCCCTTCTTTGCGACTGACCTAAGTCGGG
>CAZVXG010000023.1:5501-9778 GCA_964631635.1 uncultured bacterium
CTTTGCGACTGACCTAAGTCGGGGGTCAGGTCACCAATAGCGGGAATAGCTTATGCAAAAGATAGCTTGTAGATAATCCACCCTTAATAAATGATGGTTTGCATGAAGAAAATCATCCCTTTGTGCATCGCATTGCGACTGTTTTCAGCACCTTTTGTCGAAGCGGAAATTCGGGGCCAACTGGGCAACAATTTATTCATTATCGCTACGGCCTATGCTCTTGCTTGGGACCACGAGGCTGAGGTTTATTTGCCAGAACTTTCTTACAAGTTTGATTATAATCCACAAAATGTCGAACCAAAGTTAGCACACATTTTTCATCACTGCCAACATCCTTTCATCCCCCCCCGTCAAGCGGCTGTGACCTGGGATCAGCCTACTTTTGCTTATCATCCCATTCCCTATCAGCCTGATATGAAAATCAAAGGCTTCTTTCAGTGCGAACAATATTTCATTCATCAGCGGCAGAAAATCTTGGAACTTTTTGCTCCTCGCCAAGACGACCTCGAACTGATTCAAAAAAAATACAAGAATATTCTTAACCACCCTTGTTCCGTGGGCATCCATTTACGGTGGCAATGGGAAGACCCTTCCGGCAAGAGCTTTATTCAATACGGCAAAGATTATCTCAGAAAAGCTGCGCAAAAATTTCCCAAAGAGGCTCTTTTTGTAGTCTGCAGCGACAACATTCATTTTGCTAGAGGACAAACGCCTGAAGAAATAAAGGATAGAACCATTTACATTCAGAAAGAACCGTTTTATATTGATTTTTTCTTACTCAGTCTCTGCAAGCACAACATCATCACTAATTCCACCTTTGGTTGGTGGGCCGCTTGGTTGAATCAAAATCCAAAAAAGCAAGTGATCGCCCCCAAGCAATGGTACCATCCTGAGTGTCCCCATATTACAAAAGATCTGCTCCCCAAAAAGTGGACTATTGTGGATGCAAAATGGGGTCCCTTGAATGCCCCTGAGACTTTTCAGTAATCATTCTCATGGCCAATTGCTGATTCGACACCACTTGGCTTTTATAGGCTGCGGGAAGAGTGGGGTTTTTCAAAAGGCTGTTGCAAGCCTCTAATCCTTCTTGGAATTTTCCCAATAGCAAGGCGCAATTTGCAAATTCGATCATACTCGCATATGCGTAAACGTCTCGATCTATATAGTTTTCCTCTAAAGGCCAAGGAAGGGTAAGGGCATATTTTGAGAGGAGATATCCCAACAGGACGTGTCCTTTCTGTCTGTATGCGATGGCGGCGTGAAACACTGGTTCTGCCCTTGTAGGGCGAAGAGCGCTGGCTTTTAAACTGGTCTCGATGGCTGCATCGAATTCTCCCAATTGTTCATGGCAAAGTGCAAGGTGGTAAGTAGCAAAATAGCGAAAATGATCAGGACATTCATTCTTAAGAGTCTTTTCGAAATACGGCTTTGCCAAATCAGGTCGTTTCCCTATCAAATATCGCAATCCAGCATAATAGGCGTAACTAATATTTCCCGGATCATTTTCTAAAGCCTGCACCAATATCTCGGCATCTTTTAGTGTCTGTTCCAGGTCCTCTCCAAAAAGGGAAAAAGAAACTATAAGAAGAAGGATGATCCGCATAAAAACTTATCTCAATAAAAGTTTCAGTCGATTTTCAGGTTTTTTTGAGCTGATTTTTCCTAAATGGTATAACCTTCAACTTTACAAGCAAGTTGCTAAAGTTGCTACTGTTCTCTGGCTCTGTACTGGAAAAAAATACATTCATAACGTGCAACCATTTGGTTCTAAACACGAAAAACACGAAAGTAGTCGCCTGAATTTTTTCAGAATCCACCTCCTAAAAATCGCTCTGCGGAATGGTATTAGCCCATCTCTGAAGAGGCTCCTCGCCTTTCTCCCATGAGTTTTGACCTCTATCGCCCGTACCTGATCCTGGAGAAAGCCCGATTCTATCGAATGGCTAAGCGCTCAGTAACAGAATGTGCAAGCATCTTCGATGTTTGCAAGCGGCTGAACATCATGCAAGAGAGACAGTATACCACTGGGCGAGAGTGACTGCTACGAATTGTAGCGATGTTAACGAAAATGGCTCGCATGGACTCAGTTTGATCAAGCTGAAGAGTGAGGCAATCGAGACCGTGACCGAGACCGGTACAAGCTCGTGCAATCGGTCACCGTCTCGGTCACGGTCTCGAAAAATTTTTTGTCCAGTACAGAGGATAATTTTCTAGCTTTTTAAAATGAAATTCCTCATGGTTTCTTCACAAAATATGAGGTATGGATGTTTCGATATTCTTTGTTTTGTTTGCTCTGTATCTCATGCCTTCAGGCAGATACGGTAACCGTGATCGGCGTAGGCCGGCTTGGGTTGTGTCTTGCCCTTTATTTGGAAAAGGCCGGGTACGAGGTGTTGGGCGTCGACACGGGCCCGGATTATGTACGGCAGCTCAATGACAAAACACTGTGTTCTCCCGAACCTGGGGTCAATGAACTGCTCCGCTCGAGTCAGAATTTTCGAGCGACTCTTTCTCTTGATGAAGGATTGGATTTCTCCGATTTGTGTTTCATTGTCGTTCCGACGAATCCTCCTTCCGTTCCCGGACAATACGATTGCGCGGGTCTGGATCAGCTTCTCGATACAATCAACGAGCGTAAAGTAGGGGGGAAGCATATCGTCATCGTGAGCACTCTCTTTCCTGGCTACATCCGCAATAAGGCGCTTCAAAAATTGCAGGATTGTCCGGGAACTGTCGTCAGCTATAACCCGGAATTCATCGCCCAAGGGGCCATCTTGCAGGGAATCGACGCCCCCGAATTGATTTTGATTGGGGAAGCATCGAAGCAAAAAGGGGATGAATTAGAAATTCTCTATAAGAAACTATCGTCCAATAATCCCTATTTTGCCCGGATGTCCCCAGAGAGCGCTGAAATCATGAAGCTCTCCTTGAATTGCTTCGTGACGATGAAGATCGCATTCGCCAATCTTGTCGGAGACATTGCAGACGATACTCCTGGAGCCGATAAGTTTTCGATTCTAAAGGCCTTAGGATACGATAGCCGCATCGGAAGCCGGTGTTTATTTCCCGGATATGGTTTTGGAGGTCCTTGTTTTCCGAGAGATAATCGGGCCCTGGGCGATTATGCAGATCTGTTAAGAATCTCTCCGGTGTTATTTCGATCAACGGACCTAGCGAATCGACTGCATGCCCAGCACATGGCCGAGCAATTTTTGAAAATGAACCTCGACCAATATGTGTTCGAAGATGTTTGTTATAAATCGCGCTGTCCTGTCCCGATCATCGAAGAGTCTCAAAAATTGGCTGTCGCGAAATTGATCGCAGAGAGCGGAAAGACGGTCGTGATCATCGACCGGAGCGATGTCATTCAGCAAGTTCGAGCAGAATACGGAGAGGTATTTCAATATGTCGTGGAATAAATCTTTGCCCTTGCCGTAGCCTGTATTACTAGTTATTCGTTTGGTTGGATCAATAGCAGATTTCGAAAGTGGCGTAGCGCTCTTTTTTTGTTCAATATCTCGAGCGATTGCTGCGGCTTTTTGAAGAGAAGCTAAAAGATCAATAGCCAGGATGCCTGCAAAATCAGCGTTCCATATCCAAAAGCGTTTAAACCAGGTCTACGATGACAAATAAGTTTTAGAAAATTAATGACATCATTTGTCCTTGTCCACTAGTATCGCGATTACGTAACTATAGACAAAAATCTAGACTGTAATTGACTCTTTCTCAGACTATGAAGGCCTAACTATGAAATTTAAATATCATGTTCTATCATTCTGTTTTGTCACAATTTCTTGTTTTGCAAATTCATGGAATCAATTTCGTGGCAATGATTTAAATAATGGGTTTATCCCTATTCAGACATCTCCAGCGGAAAAACCAGCTTGGACAATGGACGTCGGTCCTATTAATGGAACTTCTCCAGCGGTTGGCCCCGATGGAACAATTTTTGTGGGAAATACAAGAGGAACTTTAACAGCAATTAATCCTGATGGAACAAGGCGTTGGAGAAAAGAGCTTTCGCGAGGATGGAGGTGCAGCTCGCCATCTATTAGCACGAGTGGGGATATTTTTGTTGCTTGTACATTTCAAGGATATGTTACAGACCATAGAGGTAAAGAACCTAAACGTCGTTACGTACAACAAAGCAAACTGTTTTGCTGCAATCCAAATGGAGGAATCCGTTGGACTTATACACCTCCAACTGTTTCTTTAGGTAATCATCAAACTTCTCATTTTTTCTTCACTTCTAATCCTAAGGTTTATGATGAAAATGG
>CAZVXG010000024.1:0-9711 GCA_964631635.1 uncultured bacterium
GGCTGCTTCCAGCTGCTTGCAATTTATCGATCGAAACGAGCAATGCGTTGATCGAGTTGACCAGACTTTCGCATCCAGGGAAAAGCGCTTCGAGATTCTTCTCGGCGCTCTGCATATCTTTTGTAAGGGAAGCTTTAGCAGCAATATATTGAGCCCATAAAGGAGCTGCCCAACCTTTACCCCAGTGACCGCTGTCGAACTCCTTTTGCAAGTAGTTTAGTACGTCTTGATCGTAATTGGGATCATCAGGTGAAATGCCAGCTCGCGCAGCCATAGCTTTTCGGTATTGAATATCTGGGTTGTTTTCCCAATTCTGAATGTCTTTTGCATCTTTTTCGATTTCTTGTATAAATGCGAGCCCGTTGGCATAATTCTTCTGGATCTGGTCGATCGCATTTTCAACGTCATTATTATTAGAATTTATTGCCGCACTCATAACTAATCCATTTTTATTAATGTAATTAAAATAATCTTATTCACCCTTAGTTATATTGTAACAATTAAAAATTATAATTGATACACATTATTATCTCGTTATTGTTACCCCGTAAATCAATATCGGGATAGCGATTCCCCTTTATACCTATTGCCCCGGTCCTTTATGTAGGGGCTATGGACGATCCCATTCCCACCACGCCGGCTGTCGAGAAAAGAGAGGCTCCGTACCCCAGCCTTCCCGAAAAAATCGGGTCTTACAAGATTGAAAGCTTTCTGAAAAAAGGGGGGATGAGCCTGATTTATCTCGCGACCCATCCCGCAACCTCTGAAACAGTGGTCGTTAAGGTAGTCCTTCCCAAGTACCTGAAAAATAAGGACATAGTTGCTAGGTTGGTGAGAGAAGCCCAAATTCTCGGCCTTGCGGTCCATCCCAATATTGTGAAGCTCTATGACTTGGGGCAATGGGAGCAGGGCCTTTTCATAGCGATGGAATTCATACCTGGAATCTCGCTTCGCCAATTCATCAAGAAACGATCTTTGACTCACAGACGAGCCCTGGAAATCGTCCTCCAGGTCGCTTATGCCCTCGCCCACCTTCACAGCCATGGGATCATCCACCGCGACCTCAAGCCGGACAATATCCTCGTCACCGAGTCGGGAGAGATCAAGCTGATCGACTTCGGGATCGCTCAATTTGTCGAAACAGAAAATCTGGAGCGGGTCACGGAAAGAAAAATCAGGATGGGGACTCCCTATTACATGAGTCCGGAGCAGAGGGAACGCCCCAATCAGGTCACCTATTCCTCCGATGTGTTTTCTTTAGCGATCATCGCCTATGAATTATATCTGGGGCGCTTGGCGTATGGGATCATCCAAATGGATCTTCTTCCAGATGGCCTTCGAAAAATCCTCGGGAAAGCCCTCCAGATCGATCCATCCAAACGCTATCGGGATATCATCGATTTCATCTCCGACATTTCCCAATTTCTCAAGACAGTGAATGAAAAGGAAGAATCGGGCGTTGAGTCGGAGCTGATCGAGCGGGCCGCCTCGATCCTGCTCCCCAGGAAAATCCCTCGATGGCAAGCGGCTGAGATCGGCATGGCTGTCCAGATTGGACTTGGCCCGTGCAGTCTCTATCTCGATTTTCTTCCCCTCTTTCCTAACCGGTTCGGAATCGTCTTGGCCGAACCATCGGGGAATCTTCCAGACGCCCCTTTCTACGCTTCGATGCTGCGCGGCATGGTCCAGATCGCTGCCAGGCAAAAGGAGGCGCACTCTCTTTCCGCTCTCCTGGACCTGTTGAATCGGACCCTCTGCGAAGAGAGCGCATATCCTCAATTCCACATGGCATTGCTCATGCTGAATGGGGAAAACAGCACCCTTTCCTATGCTTCTTGTCAATTCGGCTCGCTTTGGCATTATCCTGAAGGGAGCAAAGAACCGCGGATCCTGGAAGCCTCAAACCCTCTCCTTGGCAGACGAATGGGTCAAACCTTCCTGGAAATCCAGGAGAATTGGACTCCCAACGACATCCTGATCCTCTCCTCTTTCCCAATGAAAGCCTCGGCGTCTTCCCATCTTGCCGACAAGCTGGTTCTAGCCCCTCAGTTTTTGGTTGAAAAGGCTCTGGACATCCTATCTCCTTCCCGGCAGGAAAGAGCCGCTCTAATCGCTATCCAAATGGATTGAGCTTACAAAAAAAAGCCGCGATTTACAGTCGCGGCTTAGGGAGTGTACCGTAGAAGAATCTTTTCGATACATTCCCCAGGTTGGGAAAGAAAGAAAAGAACGATGTTACGCTTTTGTCATCGATTGCAGAGCTTGCGCCAATTGTTGGGCCTCTGAGTTCGCCGCATCGTGGTTCGATTGAGCGTTCGAGATTGCCTTGTCTTGCGCGCCTTGCATTTGCGAGACGTTTTGCTGGGCGACGTCGGCGCTCGCTCTTTGTTGCGCTCCATCTGCTGTATGCACGCCGTTCTGCCAGCTGCCGTATGCGGTACCGCCGGACTCTGCTGCCCCGCGTATGCTATTGAGCACTTGCGTCCGCGTATTTTGCGTCGTGTCGCATTTGTCTCTTTGGACTTGCAAAAACTCCAAACGCTTATTTGCGGCCTTCAGAGATTTTGACAGATCATCGCCTGTGAGCTGCTTCGCAACATTTTCATTCCGCGTTGCTTGATCAGCATCGATCGAACCGTCAGGATTTTTTCCCCGGAAGTTCTCATCGACCCCGTTTTTCAGATTGTTCTTCAGCATCCTGGTTGCGGCCATCTCTGCTGGCGTCTCCATTGGGATATCTCCTGCGCCGAATTCGCCTGCCCTGGGACCCGAAAGCGCGGTTTTGCGTGCGGTCGCATCCGCAATCTGATCCGTAAGCTGAGCATTGGCTTTATTGCCAAAGTCCGTGCAAGTTTTGGCATAACTAATTCCCATGCCGACAAGTGCGGCTCCGCCTGCGATTGCCCCCGCCATGTAGCCGTACGCTTGCGCCTGCAGCCCATCTTTCTGCGACTGTCCCGCCGCTACCCCGTTATTAAACCACGCGCCTACAAGGCCTTTATTGAGGTCTACAGTACCATCTTGCTGTGTGCCCATGCTGGCTTTTGCCCAAAGTTGAGCCAATTCGTTCTGCTGCTGGTTGATTTCGTTGCCGAACTTGATCATAGCGAGAAATGCCATGATGATACCCGAAGCCATACTCATTGGGACATAGCCAGGGGGGGCTGGGTCGGAGGGGCCGGCCGCTGCTGCCGCGCCGGTCGATCCTTGTTTGATGATGCCAACATAGTAATTGGCTTCTGCGTCGCTGTTTTGAGATCTGATTGACATAAATTCACCTTGTTTTATTAATAATATTTATCTCTTTATGCGGAGATTGTTGCCTGTGAGCTTGCCCAAGACGACAACACTCCTGTAAAGGCATCTCCTGCGTTGGAAAATGGAGTTCCTGCCGAAGCGTCGTTCGTCACTTCGCTACCCACCGTTTTTATTTCGCTATCGCCTGGAGCTACCTCTTTGCTCGATTTCGCACTGATTATGCTCCCCAGCTGCTGGATGGCAGACATCTGCAGGGGACCTTTGTCTTTATCGTAATGGCTTGCGAGCTGTTCCAAAAATAAGGTGATCAGAGCCGAAGACCATTGCGCGATATTCTTGAAATCGTCGCCTGTGATAATGTTCTGGACATCATCATTAGTTTTGATCCCATGTACGTCTTGCGAGGCTTTCGATTCTTTTCCTGTCGCCGGATCGATGTCGCTGCTGATCCACGCTTCGTTCAGGTTCGCTGTCGAAGTGGCCCAGAGGTTTTCTGAATTGCTATGAGCATTGATCGTAGCGATGTTCTCGTATAGGCAACCTTGCACATCTCGATTAAATTCAAAATAGACACTTATCTTTCTTTCACTCATAATTTTCTCCTAAAATTGCATGATTAGTGATTTTGTCTGGGCGAGCAACTCGTTAATCGGTTCCTGCATGCGGAAGACCTGGTCTAAGCTATTTCCAAGGTATCCTTCCTGCGCTTTCGCCGTTTCCACTAAATTGTTCTCATTTCCCGTCTCGAGATCCGATTGGTTTGTATCCATCGACTTCTGTTGGTTATCCATCGCTGTAACAGGGATCATCGATGGCCCGCTTCCCTTATGCGGATCTCCTCCTGGCGTTGGCGGAATATCAGGTCCCGCTACCTTCAAGGTATCGTTGAGGTATATCTGTGTATCTTCGCTGATTTGCTTCATCCAAGCCTCTTGTAAAGGAAGGATCCCGCCGACCAGAAAGATCGCAAACAAGGCTGTTGAAAGCTGGGCTTGTGTGTTCGCATCTTCCTGTGCGCTGATCCCTTCAGCGATTGCGTAAAGTGAACTGTACATAGTATGACCTGTTTATTTATCCTTTGTTTGCATTCTGTACCATTGCATTGAGCTGGTCGATCCAGCTCTTCAAGAATGAGGTAAGGAACGCTTGAACGTTCTTTTCAAAGCCTGTCAATTGCGAAACAGACTCATTTAAGGCGGCGTTGACTGACTGTGTAGTCGACGTGAGGATAGAATTTGCGTCGGTCAATGTTTTTGCCGCTTCGACCGCATCGCCCGGATCGTCCTTTTGTCCCATATTTTTTTGCATCTCATCGAAGCTTTTCATATGAGGTTTCCCATCGGGTCTCTTCCCTGTTCCCGTCTCATCGAAAAACACAGTATCCGCATCCGCCTTGGGGTTATATCCGCTCGTATCGCCAGCAATGTAAATGGTATTTCTGATGTTCTGAAGTTGCTGAAAGATCGCGGCGTTTGCGCTCGGATCAAAGCAGGCTTGGACTTGTATGGCGTCTGGGTCGGGAGAGGGACCTTTAGCACCGTGGGCTGGATCGAAAAGTTTCAGGAGCTGATCCAATTGAGTCGCAAAAGTCTTAATGTCTACCGGAGAACTGCTGGTCGTGGCGTTTTGAAGGTCGTTCGTCAGCTGCGTGTTGTCGGCTGTGACCAAAAAGGATTTACCATAGACGCCCATGTGATCTTCTTCTGTTCCAATAATCGTAGCGCCATTATTTGGATCCACAGAAGCCACGACGACAGAGAGAAAATAGAGCAGCGCTTCTTCCGGAGTCTTCGATCTGCAAATCTCATAGAATTTTTGCAGGACTACATCGCGATATTGCTTCTGGTCGTCAATCCATTGTTGAACGGCCGCACCATGCTTAGTTACGTCGTCCATAAACTTTTTATAGTCGTCAGACCAGGTATTGGGGGGGGTAGGCATTTAACTCCTCACGTGTTTGAAAACGCGAGCCCAGAACTGTGCTTCAGAGAGCAGGGCTCTAGTCTGCGGTTTATCAGTCTCATCGCTTTTTTTCAGGACTACATCGCGATCTTGCTTCTGGTCGTCAGACCATTGCTGAGCAGCCTTCTCATGCTGATCTACGTCTCCTATAAAATTTTTATAGTCGTCAGACCAGGTATTGGGAGGGGTAGTGGGTGGGATATTCATTTAAATCCTCACGTTTTTTTTGTTTTTCTTTAATTTCTTATGCGCAGGACGTTGAGCGGCCGGTTTCTCTATGGCGCTGATTTCCTGTTTCATCGTTTCCATGTCGTGCCATTCTTCGGCGGTAAAATGCATCTGATTCTGCAGATGGTTCTGGATCCCTTTATGGCTTAGGCCATAAGGAGCGGCGGCGGCATCGAAAGCTTCCCATAGGTTCTTATAGGAGGTGTGCAGTTTTGCAGCGAACTCCTGTTTGCCTGTATATTGTTGATTTCTACCTGCATAAAGCTCTATAAACGCCTCGAGAGACTCGATCAGCCGCAGTACTTCCGGGGCTGGGGAGTTCGCTCTTACTCGAAAGAGGAGCTCTTTTAGTTGCTCTAGATTCAGTTCGTTCATTTTGTTTCCCTTTTCCTTCGCCTACATGGCTTCTTAGCGTAATCTTAACAAATAAATATTTAATTTGATATCATTTGTTATCTCATTATTATCCTGCTGATTTTACGTGATAACATGTTTATAATTAGGTTGTTATGTACTTATATAAAGAGTAAGATCCTTATTATAAGTGTATTGCAAGATAAGTATATAATTAATATTTATAATTAACTGATGTTGTAGTATAATGGATGAAAAGGATACTAGGATGAGCTCAATGTTAGATTGCTTCCGTACGCGCGTAACATCGCCTCCAACGCCAGCGCTAGCTACGGTAACATCGCCTCCAACGCCACTGAGATCGATAGCCACGGTACGGGTTCTCTCGAATCCAACAGGTGGTGTTGCTGGAGGGAAGACAAGGGTTTGGACGCACATCGGAAACACGTACCTCGCTCTCGAGGCCGGCAATAGCGGCATCCCCGAGGATTTGATGAAGCGGGTTGAGGGCGCCGTTGCCAAAGCTAGGGCGTATATCGCGACCAATGCCGCAGCGCTTGGCGGTGTAAGTGGCCGCGTCCAGGTAGATTTTTCAGCCATTGCGATCAAGTATCAAGACACTGCCGGGAACTGGAAAACGATCGGCCGAGAAAAAGTCGTAGATCCTGAGCTTGTCGCTCTTATGGAAGAGATTCAAGAAGTCGCAAAAGAGCACGTAGCCTTCTGTAATACTACGGAACCGGGAATCCTATCCAATCGCACAAGTACAGGTTCTGCCCCTTTGGACAAAACGACTAAGGGCTGGATTGCGGCTTCGACTCGCTCCGCATCAGAATTTTTAAAGACAGACGACTATAAGAAGTATTTGCAATCGGCCCCGGATGTTCCTGCTGGTGCCGACGCGAGGATAGAGGCCGCGGAGGCATTCATCACTCGATTCAAAACGGGGTTGGAAACTCGACGAACTACAGCACAAAGAGAGTTAAGGGAGTTGGAAGCGCAATCTCCCGCTAATTACAAGGTGATAGGCGCTAAGAAACGGACAATCAAGCATCTTTCTGAACTGATCGAGCAATGCGATCCTCAGCGACTCGACCGGATGGCGATTTTCTGGAACGTCGCCTATGCAGACCTTGCCCTTACAGGAGGAGAACCTCTGCCGCAGCAATTAACGAAAACAAACCAAATCCGCAATGGAATGATGAACTATTTGACGAAACATTTGACGTCGATCTTGCCATCCTGGTTGAAAAGCGTGCCGCAGCAAACTGCCATGCTGGCTTATGCCAATGATGTCGCAGACTTAAACATTCACGGTCGCTGGGATTACGAGGATCGGCTGGAAGGGGATGGTCATCGCACGAAGAAAAAACAATGCGTCGAAGAGGGCATCGTAAACATCATGAAGCAACTGCGGGCATCAAGCTGGGATCAGAAGGATGTATTCAGTTCTTTCGCCATACCGGATGGAGAGAACGAAGCTCAAACATTGGTATACGGTGCGGTAATGGACGCTAAAACTGTCGCCCTGACTGTTCTTCCCTCGCTTCCGCCGCCGCCGGTGCCTTCTTTACCCCTCTCTTCCACCCCTTTGACCGCCTCCAGAGCCGCCCCCGCCTCCGCCTCTTCCTCTACCGCCTCCAGAGCCGCCTCCGCTTCCTCTGCTGTCGTCTCTGCCACTTCCTCCGCCGTCGTCTCCACCGCCTCCTACGCCGCCGCCCTCGCCTTCTGCGTCTTGGCCACCCACGTCCTCTCTTTCTTAATCCCTTCGGTTTGACGTTTTGAAGCTATCAAATCTCCCAGAAAATCTTTAGTGAGGAGTCTGATTATGCAGTCTTGTCGCGAATGATTTTAGGAGACTTTCCTTCAGCGATGCTGTCCTGATCGACCAGGATTTCTTTGATCGAGGGGTCGGAAGGGACTTCGAACATCAGGTCGCGCAGAGTGCTCTCGGCGATCATCCGCAGGGCGCGGGCGCCTGTTCCCGTCCCTTTGGCCTTCTTGGCCATCGCTTCCAGAGCGCCTTCAGTAAATTCGAGCTTCACATTCTCTTCGGCAAACAGCGCTACGTATTGCTTGATGATAGCGTTCTTGGGCTTCGTCAGGATCTCAACCAGGTCGGACAAGGTCAGCTCGTTGCAATTGGCGATGCTGTTGAAACGGCCGACGAATTCGGGGATCATGCCGAACGAAATCAGATCTTCAGGTTCCACTTTCGAAAGGAGATAATTCGTCTCGGTCGCGTCGATGGCGCGCTTGGTGACCGTATCAAATCCGATCGTGCTTTTGCCGAGCCGCTTAGCGATTATTTTGTCGAGATGGCCGAAGGCGCCTCCGACGATGAAGAGGATGTTTTGGGTATTGACTTTGATGTATTCCTGGTTCGGGTGTTTGCGTCCCCCTTTTGGAGGAACGTTGGCGACTGTTCCTTCGACGATTTTGAGGAGGGCCTGCTGCACTCCTTCTCCTGAAACGTCGCGGGTGATCGAGACGTTGGAGGTGGTTTTGCGGATCTTATCGATCTCATCGACGTAGATGATCCCATGCTCAGCTTTGGCGACATCGTAATCGGCGGCTTGCAAAAGGCGCAAGATGATGTTTTCCACGTCTTCACCGACATAGCCGGCTTCTGTGAGGGTCGTGGCGTCGGAAATAGCGAAGGGGACGTCGAGGAGCATGGCCAACGTACGGGCGAGGAGCGTTTTGCCGGAACCGGTGGGACCGATGAGCATGACATTGGATTTACTGTATTCGACTTCCGATTGCTTGCTGAGGGAGCGGATCCGTTTATAGTGATTATAGACGGCGACCGAAATCGTTTTTTTGGCCAGATCCTGGCCGATGATGTATTCGTCCAGATGGTTCTTGATCTCCTTCGGTTTGAGGAGCCTCATTTCGTAGAAAACGGGTTTCTTCTGGATGATGTCCTGGCAGAGCGCTACGCATTTTTCACAAATGTAAGCGCTTGGCCCGGAGATCAGCTTTTCGACGAGATCTTCGGTTCTGCCGCAGAAGGAGCAGGCGGCGAGTTCGGGGGGTTTTTTACTCATGTAATTGCAGCGTTGAGTTCAGGAGCGCGCTTTTCGACGCCTCCAGTTAAGGTTTGGGGTTTGGCGATGTGGTCGACGATCCCATATTTGAGGGCGGCTTCAGGATCCATATAGAAGTCCCGTTCGGAATCCTCCGTGATCCTCTCGATCGTCTGGCCGGTGAATCGGGACATCAGCGAAGCGGTGATTTTCTTCAGTTCCAGGATCTCTTTCGCCTGGAGGGCGATATCCTCGGAGGTCCCCATCACTCCGCCGTAGGGTTGGTGGAGCATGATGCGGCTGTGAGGGAGGGCGAAGCGTTTCGTCTTGGTTCCGGCGGCGAGGAGGAGCGCGGCCATCGATACGGCTTGTCCGATGCAATAGGTATTGATATCGCAGCCCAAGAACAACATCGTGTCGAGGATCGCAAGCCCCGCAGTGATATTGCCTCCTCCAGAATTGATGTATAAGTTGACGTCTTTCTTAGGGTCTTCCATTTTCAAAAATAGCAATTGGGCGACGACGACGTTGGCAACCTGATCGGTAATATCGGTACCGATGAAGATAATTCGGTCTTTCAAGAGTCTGGAATAGATATCCATGGAGCGCTCGCCGCGCCCGGTATCTTCGATCACATAAGGGGTTAGGGACATAAATTGCTTCCTTCGCTTCCTCTACCTATCTATGCTATATATTCGAGATGCCAGATTGACTCAAGATAAAATCCTGGGCTTTAGCTAGCAGGACTTTCGATACTGCAAGAGCATAGATGTCTTTGGGGATCTGGTCGACGGGCGTTTGGCGCGAGATATCCCCTCTCGCCCCGGCAATTGCGACCTCTTGTACTTCCTGGTGAGTGATGCCGAGTTTGGCGTCGTAC
>CAZVXG010000025.1:0-9687 GCA_964631635.1 uncultured bacterium
TCTTCCCCGCCAGGCTTAAGTCCCGATCAAGCCAGGAATGGAGGATGGGGGAACCGTAACTTTCTGTACCGAATTGGCCGATTGCATGACTTACCTGCTCCGGGCGCGGCTTGATCTTCAAACAGGGGCTATCGAGATGGCTGGCGAGCAGAGTCGCTCCAATCGGAGCTTTTTTCGGGATGCGGAAAGCGGCGACAAGAGAGGAACCGCGGCAGATAAAATATCCTTTCCCCGGCTCGAATTTCCATCGCTCCCCTTCGGTCAAAGGGGTAAAATCGGCTTCGGCCAATCCGTTCGTAATTTCGCGCGCAGCGTGGAACATCGTAGGGGAATGATCGAGAAATTTCAGGAAAGCTTCGAGTGTCTGCATCTACTTGATCACCGAGATCTCTTCTTCTAAATACTTGTGGAGCACTTTTGGCACAAGGACTGACCCATCCGCCTGCTGGTTATTTTCAAGCAGCGCAACCATGAGCCGCGACGTAGCGACTCCAGAGCCATTCAGAGTATGGACGAACTGGGGCTTTTCATTTTTTTTGCGATAGCGGATTTGGGCTCTCCTGGCCTGAAAATCTGTGCAGTTGGAGACGGATGAGACCTCGTAATATCGATTTTGCCCAGGGAGCCATACCTCGATATCGACCGTTTTCGCCGCGGCAAACGACATGTCGCCGGTGGTGAGCAGCATGTTGCGGTAGTGGAGTTCCAAACCCTGGAGCACCTCTTCGGCGGACAGTAACATTTTATCGTAAATCCGCGGGCTATCTTCAGGCGTTGTGAAGCAAAACAATTCGACTTTATTGAATTGATGGGTCCGGATCAATCCCCGCTCCTGCGAACCGGCCGCGCCAGCTTCGCGCCGGAAGCAGGGCGTATAGGCGGTATAGAGCAGAGGAAGGTGCTCCTCTTCGAGGAGCTCATCCGCATGGAGGCCATTCAAGGCCGCTTCCGCGGTGGGAATCAAATAGAGATGGTAATCCTCATCGCGGATTTTGAAAAGCTGGTTTTCGAATTTTGGAAGCTGGCCCACGCCGTACATAGTTTCCTGGCGAACCAGGAGGGGAGGCAGGATCTGCAAAAATCCGTTTTTCCGGTGGATATCGAGCATGTAGTTTAAAAGAGCCCATTCGAGACGGGCGCCCATTCCTTTATAGAGCGGCCAGCCCGATCCGGAGATTTTTGCGGCGCGAGGAAAGTCGAACAGGTGGAGCCGTTCATTCAGCTCGACGTGGTTTAAGAAGGGAAAGGAAAAAGAGGGCTTTACCCCGACGCTTTTGATGCAGACGTTGTCTTTCGGACTCGAAGAGACGGGGATTTCATCCATCGGAAGATTGGGAAGGACCGCCAGAGATGCTTGCAGCTCCGCTTCCAATTGGGAAATTTCCTGGTCCCGGATCGAGATCCTGTCGCTTAAGGCCCCCATTTCCGCAAGGATCGAAGAGGCGTCTTCCCCTTTCTGTTTCCTGGAGCCGATCTCTTTCGAAGAAGCGTTCCGCTTGGATTTCAGGTCTTCGACTTCCGTTTTCATGGCACGGATCCGTTCATCCAGCGCCAGGATCAGAGATAGGCTGATCTCCGTTGATTTATTTTTGAGCTTGGCTTCGAAAGTTCCTGGATCTTTTCGGATTTCCTTGATATCTAGCATAGTACTACTTCCTCTTGAAAAAAAAGAAAGATTAAATGATCCGCCTATAAAAAAACAGGAGCCTTTGCTATCATCTTCAAAAAATCTATCAGGTCAAACTAACTGGAATCCTCCTTGAGGGTCGCCAAATAACTACAGTTTCCGAAGGAAAACAATGAAATACCCAGCCGCAAAAATTCCTTTGATCCTCCGATACCACCGTCTCATGGACGCGTTTGCCAAATCAGACGACGAACGTGATTTTTACCTCGATAAGATCGAGGGGTTTCTTCTCTATGTCGATCTCGACAAAGGTCTCGATGAGATCGAAGGGCTGGAGAAGGAGCTCGCCGAGCATAACGAGCGCTATTGCCTTATTCCCAAAATGACTTTCTACGAGGTCAAGAAATTCATGGAGGGGTTTGTTCATGAAAAGGTCTACGATATCGATACGAAGGAAAAACTGCTCGATCTCATCAGTGCCAAAGATTCGCGGGAGAATTTCCTTGAATTCATCTACGACCACCTCACCGAACTCGAAAAATGGCAACTCTATTATCAGGAGCGATTCCGGATCCGGATCATCGAATGGCTTCGCCAGCACAACATTCATTTCGTCTTCGAAGAAGATCTCGATCTCACGAGGAATCTCGTCGAGAAGCTCAAGCGCACTCTCTTCGAATCCAAAGTCCCCAAGGATGTTTCTCAGGCCCGCGACGCTTTGGCCGCCAAAGCAAGAACCTATTATTCGAACGAAGCGCTGAATCCTCGTCCAAAGCGGGGACGCCCTCCGAAACAAGCGGCGAAAGTGGAGCTCGAACCGCAGATGACCACCGATATCTATACGCAAGTTCCCCAGGCATGCCGCCTTTTCCTCTATATTCCGGACATCACTTCAGCAGCTTCGGTCACCTTCTCCGCAAAATTTGAAACTGAAGAGCACCTCCTCGCATCGCTGCGGGGCAGCACTCGCATTAAAGTCGATGAAAAGCTCGAAGCATTGTCTCAGCGCCTCGAATCGCTGCGCCATCTCTCCAATCGCCTTGCCGGGGCCGAGAAATTTTTTGGCACTGATTCTGGCAAAAAACCCTTTACTCCCTTCTTCAAGCCAAAATTCAAGGAAAGTGTTGAAAAACTTCCCGAAGAGAGGGCGCCGAAGATCGAAACGGCGATCGAGGCCGTCCTTCCCAAGAAGCGCGGGCGGCCTCGCAAAGAGGATCAGCCTGAGGAGTTTAAGGCACAGCGCCGCCGACGTTTTGCCATCAAGAAGGTCTCTCAAATTAAGAGTAAAAAGAATAGGTAAATCTCTCGTTTTCTTAATGGGTTTTGGTTTATCATCTCCTGCATCATGACGCTCCGAAGTGAACAAAATCTTCTTCAAGATCTGCTCGGGATTGCCCATGCCCAGAGCCATGACCGGAGCCGCGTTCTCCGTGTTCTGGAGGTTCTCCATCTGACCCGATTCATGGACGACAAGATGGCCAAGTTGGTCCGCCAGAATAAAGGGGCTACTTTCCAGCTATCGGTCAGCGGCCACGAATTGATCGGCGCCGTTTCGGCTCTTTCCCTGATTCCCGGTACGGACTGGGGGTTGCCCTACTATCGCGACCGCGCTTTTGCCATCGGACTCGGTTGCTGCCCTGTGGACCTCCTCGCCTCTTTGCTAGCCCGCGATATCCCAAACCATTCAGGCGGCCGGATGATGCCCGAACATTTTTCTCAAACCGATTTGAGAATTCCCTGTCAATCGAGCTGCGTCGGATCCCAGTTTTTGCAGGCTGTCGGCGTTGCCAAATCGGCCGTTTTGCGTAAAAGCCAAGAAGTTGTTTATGTGTCGGCAGGAGAGGGGGCGACCTCGCAGGGCGATTTCCATGAGACCCTCAATTTTGCTTGCCTGCACCGCCTCCCCCTGGTCATCGTCATCCAAGACAATGGCTGGGCGATTTCCGTCCCTATAGCTGAGCAAACTGCCGGCGGGAGTATCGTGAAGATAGCGCGCGGCTATGAAGGGCTCTCCGTCTTCGATATCGACGGCTGCGACTATCCGGAGACGGCCGCCGCCTTATCTGCGGCCGTAGAGAAAGCCCGGTCGGGCCTCGGCCCCAGTCTCATCGTCGCCAAAGTTCCCCGTTTAGGGCCTCATAGCAGCAGCGATGATCCAAAAAAATACAAATGCGAAGCCGATTTTGCAGACGATAAGATGCGGGATCCGATTCCCCGATTCGAACAGTGGTTGCTCGATCAAAAGATCCTCACGGTGGAAGAACTCGGAGAACTCCGCCAGCGCTATTTCCAGATGATCGAACAGGCCGCAGCTGCCGCCGATCAACTCCCGCCTCCCGCTCGCTCGTCTGCCGCAGATAAAGTATTCAAACCTTTCGAACCACCGGTTCAAGCGGCTGAAAATTCGGCCAACGAAGTTGGTTCCCGAGATCCGATCGTCATCATGGACGCCCTGAATCATGCCCTGATTGAGGAAATGGAGCGCGACGAAGGCGTTGTGGTCTTCGGCCAAGACGTTGCGAAAGGAAAAGGGGGTGTTTTCGGTATTACCCGCACTCTCACCGACCGCTTTGGATCAGAGCGCTGTTTCAATACCCCGCTTGCCGAATCGACTATCGTCGCTCTCGCCCTCGGCCTATCTCTCGATGGGATTCATAAGCCGGTCGCCGAAATCCAATTCGCCGATTATTCCTGGACTGGCATGAACCAGCTCTTCAATGAACTGGCGAGCATCCATTACCGCTCCAATGGCCAATGGAACTGCCCCGTCGTCATTCGGATGCCTTATGGAGGCTACATCCAGGGAGGCCCTTACCATTCCCAAAGCACCGAGGCGTTCCTCTGCCATTGTCCCGGTTTGAAAGTCGTTGTCCCCAGCAATGCCGCCGATGCGAAACGCCTTCTAAAGACGGCGATCCGCGATCCCAATCCCGTTATTTTCCTGGAACACAAAGCCCTTTATCGGCAACGCCTATTTTGCGCCCGTCCTGAGCCAAGCTCCGAAGAACTCCTCCCCTTCGGACAGGCCCATATCGCTCGCCCAGGCTCCGACGTCACGGTAGCCGCTTGGGGGATGATGGTCGGGATGGCGGCCGAGGCAGCCGCGACCCTTTCGAAAGAGGGGATCTCCGTGGAAGTGATCGATCTGCGCACCCTGGTCCCGCTCGATTTCGACACTGTTCTCGCCTCGATCAAAAAGACGGGGAAATTCCTCGTCGTTCATGAAGCAGCGCGCAATTGCGGTTTTGGGGCGGAACTCGCCGCTCGGGCCGTCGAAGAAGCGTTCCTCTATCTCGACGCTCCAGTCAGCCGCCTCGCTGGCAAAGATTGCCCGGTTCCTTATTGCAAGGACCTCGAAGAGGAAGTCTTGCCTAAACTAAAAGACCTCGAAGAGGCGCTCCGCGCTCTTGCATCTTACTGATATGCAGGGTTTCAAACGCTCTTTTTCGGACCCGATCTTGTCGCTACGCCGAGTTCAGCCCTTTGGGGTTGAACCGGGGTCTGGAATCCTCTATACTGGCCCCCGTAAAACATTATGATACTGCCAAAAATTGCCATTGTAGGGCGCCCAAACGTAGGGAAATCGGCCCTGTTCAACCGGATCTGCCAGAAGAGGCTCTCCATCGTCGACGAGGCGGAAGGGATCACCCGCGATCGCCTCTATGCCCAGGCCGACCTGTTCGGCCGTCCTTTTCTTCTCATCGATACCGGCGGGATCGACCTGTCGGGCAAGATCCCTTTCGCTGAAGAGGTGAAGCGGCAGGCCGATGCCGCGATCGAGGAGGCGGACGCCATCCTGTTCGTCGTAGACGGCCAAGTGGGACCGACGCCGATCGACCAAGAGCTGGCGAAACGGCTGCGCAAGGGGAAAAAACCGGTGATCCTCGCCGTCAATAAGATCGATGCTGGAAGCGATGAGGCGAGGGTATCGGCCTTCGCTTCGCTGGGGATTAGGCAAATGGTCGGTGTTTCCGCCCTGCATGGTTACCAGGTCGCCGAGGCTTTAGACGCTGCCCTTCAGCCAATTGAAGCGCAGGAAGAGGCGCTCGCTCCTGCCGATCCGATCAGGGTGGCGATCGTGGGGCGGCCGAATGTGGGGAAATCGACCCTTCTGAACCGACTCCTCTCGGAGGAACGCTCCATCGTCAGCCCGATCGCAGGGACGACGCGGGATGCGATCGATGTGCGATTTGAACAGGATGGGCAAAATTACCTGCTGATCGATACGGCTGGCATACGTCGCAAGAAAAGCGAGAAGGAAACGGTCGATAAATTCGCCTCCGTCCGGACGAAAGAGGCAATGGAGCGCGCCGACGTCTGCCTCCTGATCTTCGATTCGTTCGAGGGATTTACGACTCAGGAAATGGGGATCGCATCTGAGATCGAGCGTTTGGGCAAGAGCTGCATCCTCCTCTTCAATAAATGGGATTTGATGGAGAACTTGAAGATGGAGCACGCGCTCAGAGGAGTGCGAGAGGCGGCGCCTTTCCTGGCCCATTGTCCGACTCTCTTCATCTCGGCGTCGGAGCGAAAGAACCTCGACCAGATCTTTCCTGCGATCCGGGAAGTGTATAAACAGCGGCTGCTGCGCCTGACGACGGGAGTTTTGAATAAGTTCGTCGAGTCGTGCGTGCAAAAATGCCATCCGCCGATGATCATGGGCAAACGGCTGCGAATCTATTACCTGACCCAGGTCGAGGCGAATCCTCCGAAATTCGTTCTTTTCGTCAATCGTCCGGAATTGATGACCGGTTCTTATAAAAAGTTCCTGATCAACCAGCTCCGCGACGAATTTCCTTTCACGGGGTGTCCGCTCTTCTTCGAACTCCGCGGCAAGAAGGGGCCACTGAGTGGGCCTCCCGTGGACTCATAAATACCTTTCTCCTAGATTGGAGTTTAGCATGCGATTCCCAAGCCCCCGCTCCATTTCATTCGCTCCATTTCTCGAAGAATGGAAACTCTACGATCGCTCCATGCTCCGGAACGACTTGCTCGCCGCGCTGGCCGTCGCCTTGATGACGATCCCGCAGTCGATCGCCTATTCGCTGCTGGCAGATCTCCCTCCTACTGCGGGCCTCTTTTCTGCAATCTTCGGAACGATTTTCACTGCCGCTTTCGGATCTTCGCGCCTGCTCGTATCAGGCCCCAGCACCGGGACGGCTATCTTGCTCCAGACGTCGATCTCCCGCGTCCTCTACACCTACTATCCGGCAAACGGGGGAGCTGGCGATGAAGCGCTGGTTCTCCATATCCTGACCCAATTCGTCGTCGTCATGGGATTGATCCAAATCGGCTGCTCTTTTTTCAATGTGAGCAAACTCCTCCAATTCGTCAGCCGGCCCGTCGTCTTGGGATATTTCGCAGGAATCACCGTGGCGATCGCAGTGACTCAAGGCTTCAGTTTCACAGGGATTGCCCCTCCGAATGCCAGCTCTACGATCCTCTCCCAAGCGAGCTATTTTCTGCTCCATTTGAACGAATTGCATTTCCCAACGCTTCTCGTGGGTGCGGGGAGTTTAGTCATCTTGCTGCTGCTCAAGAGGTTTTTGAAGAATTGGCCCAATGCCCTATTCATGATCATTGCCGCCGCTCTTTTGACGAAGGTGCTCCAGGTTTGGTTTGGCGCTTCAAGGATCATGGTTCTCGGAAATTTTCAACTCCCTTCCGAGCCGATTCCAGAGATTGTCCTCCCTCTTCTCGATTTGCCTTTGATTAATAAGATTTTTCCCGCAGCGCTTGCGATCTCGTGTTTGGCGATCCTGGAGGTATTTTCGATTTCCCGCGCATTCGCGGCAAAAAGCGGCCACGGCGTCCAGGCGAACCAGGATGTATTTTCAGTCGGTTTGAGCAATGCGATCCTCTCCTTTTTAGTCGGCGCCATGCCCGCTTCGGGAAGCGCTACGCGGACGATGCTCAACTATCAGTTCCATGCGCAAACGAGATTTTCGGCTATTTTAAGCGGGGTATTCACCGCGGTCATCATCCTTTTCTGCTGGCCTCTGGTCAAACAGATTCCTCTAGCGGCTTTGGCCGCCCTCTTGATCGCGACTGTCCATACGCTGATGGATTGGAATGAGATCAAATTTTCTTTCCGTGCGACCCGCGCGGACGCTTGGGTGTTTATCTTGACCTTTCTTTCCTGTCTCCTTTTCAGCCTCGACGTCGCGTTCTTCATCGGGATCGTCATTTCGATCGGGAACCATCTGAAAAAAACCTCCATGCCCCATCTGGTCGAATACGCGTTCAATTCGAAAGGTCGTCTGATCGAGATATTCTCGAAAGACAATGTCCATCGAAAGGTGCGGATCATCGGCATCGGCGGAGATCTTTATTTCGCTACGGCCGACGTGTTCGAGTCGGCGCTCGAATCGGTGGCCCAAGATCGCAATGTCCAAGCGATCGTCTTGCGCCTCAACAACGTCTACCGTATGGATGCCTCGATGTGCCTGGCGATCTTGAGGCTCTACGAAACATTGAAAGCGACGGGCCGCTATCTCGTCATCAGCGGTTTGACCGAAGAAGTCTGGCATGTCTTCCACAGGGCTGGAATGGTGGAACAGATCGGGCTCGATAATCTCTATTTCACGGACGAGAGCAATCCGCAGTTTTCGACCTGGAAGGCATGTCTGCGTGCGCAGGAGCAGATCCACAAGCACAACCAATAAAACCATTTATCGCGGAGGACAGGCGTACGGAAGCTCATCGATCGAAAGATGCCGAAGAAAGAAACGGGCGTTCACTTCCTTGGGCTTCAGATAAGAACGGAGAGCCGCGTCAAAGTTTTCCGCTGAACAGCGATTGCCACAAGTGAATAGATCGACGAAACAGGAACCGAACTCAGGATAGGTGTGGATGCTCGCATGGCTTTCCGAAAGGAGATAAATCTTCGTGAATCCATAAGGAAGGAATGTATAGGAACGATGATCGAGGATGGTCGCGCCGCTTGCGCCGACGGCTCTGTCCATCGCTTCCTCGAATCTTGCGAGATCGGTCAAAGCTGCGAGATCGCAATCCATGTAGCTGGCAAGAAAATGTTTGCCGGCAAACTGATGGATCTCTTCCGCGAAAGCTGGGAAAATAACGGCAAAGAAAAAGACAAAGATACTTCGTATCATTTCAGCAACCCAAAAATTTGGACAAATGATAACAAACGATAGAGGGAATTTGGATTAAATGTATAGCCCTTTTTGGGCGCATGTGAGGCGGGAGGAATCTGGACAAATAATCATCGGGGAATTACTGTCTCGAACAGGAACAACCCAGGCCTTAAGGCCTGGGATCGCAAGCCGGGCCTGATGACGAAGATCAAATGCCTTCTTGCAAACAAAAACCGCCAGCGCCGAAAGTCAAACGGAAAAGCGCTGCTCAGCAAGCCATGGAAAATTAATGCGCAAAGATTTTTTACCGATTCTCATGGGGTTGTCTGCTGGGTTTGGCCTATCGGCTCAAGAGCCTAGACCAGATCCCGGACAGGAAATCAATATGTGCAAAAGCATGGAGTCGGACAGCGGTAGCAGCTGCTCAGACGGAAATTGCAAGAGCGATTGTCGCTGTAAAGGCAGAGATTGCAAGTGGAATTGTCAATGCGCGGACGATGACTGCGGTTGCAACGGCTGTCAAAAGTAATACCATTTATCAAAAATGGTATTATTTCGCGTCGGGATTTTTGAACGTCTCTGCGATGCTCTCCGGCTTTTTCTTGAAGATGTAGGTCATCGTCCCTCCGAGAATGATGAGGAGCGTTCCTATAGCCGAACGGAGAGTGAGCGGCTTTCCGAAGATGATCCAGCTGCTTAAAGCCGCATAGACCACCGTCGCATAGCCGAGCGGTGAAAGATAGGACGCCGTTCCGAAACGATAGGCGATCGTGAGCAGGATCTGTGCGATTGCAGTTCCCGCCCCGATGCTGATCATCTGGATCCACTCGGTCCCTGAGAGGGATTCCCAGGAAATCCAGGCAAACGGAAAGGTGATCAGAATCCCGAAAGAAAAGTAATAGAAAAGAGTCCGGCTCATCGGCTCTTTATGCAAATTCAAGATGCGCAGGGCGCAAAACGAGA
>CAZVXG010000026.1:0-9656 GCA_964631635.1 uncultured bacterium
TCATGATTTCGCAGCCGGACAATGGAGAAGAGGCGCTCAATATCGCCGAAATGCTGGCCCGCTCCAACGCCGTCGATGTGATCGTCATCGACTCCGTAGCGGCTCTCGTTCCAAAATCGGAACTCGAAGGAGAAATCGGCGATCAGCATATGGGCCTGCAAGCGAGGATGATGTCCCAGGCGCTCCGGAAATTGACGGCCACCCTTTCCCGAAGCAATACTTGCGCGATCTTCATCAACCAGATCCGAGAAAAAATCGGCGTCATGTTCGGCAATCCCGAGACGACTACGGGAGGCCGAGCCCTGAAATTCTATGCCTCCATCCGGATGGATATCCGCCGCCTCTCCGGCATCAAGAGTCCGGACAACACAGCGGATATCGGCTCGAGAGTCCGAGTGAAGATCGCAAAAAACAAATGCGCGCCTCCTTTCCAATCAGCCGAATTCGATATCATTTTCAATGAAGGGATTTCCCATATCGGCTCCCTCATCGACGTCGGCGTCGACACAGGGGTCATCGACAAAAAGGGAACCTGGTTCAGCTACCAAAACCATCGCCTGGGCCAAGGGAGGGAAGCGGCTCGCGAAGAGCTGAAGAAAAACGGGAAACTCGCCGACGAGATCGAAACGGCCATTCACGCCAAGATCGTTTCAGGCGTTTCGCTGTCCAAGAAGCTGGCGGCAGACGCCCTCGCCCCTGCTTAGCAAGAGCGCATAAAGTTCCTGGAAGGGAGGAGTCCAAAGGCTAAGCCCTTCCAGGGAATTTCTGAATTCGGCCAGTTCTTTTTCGAAGAGAGAAACAGCCTCTTTCTTCCCCAAAACCCTTCCGATATGCACTTCGTCATCTTCCAGGTCGTCGGCGATTTGGAACGCCATCCCAAGGTGCATCGCGCAAGAGCGGAGCGCTTCGATGGAAGCGGGGCTCCCTCCCCCGAAAAGCCAGCCGAAAAGGAAGGAAATTTCGAAGAGGGTGGAGGTTTTTTGCGCGATGACTTTGCAGAGCGTCTCCCAACTCGAATCGGGAGGAAACAGATCGAGAAACTGCCCGTTGGTCGCCCCCTGGATCCCGGCGCAAAGCGCAGCGGCCTTAAGACAGCGCATTGCCGCATCGCCCGCCTGCTCTGCATAGCGGCCGTCTCGCTTCATCTGCTCCCCATTTCGATGCAGAGCGCCATACCCCTCTGCAATCAATGTGTAGCTGGCCAAAATCGCAACGCTTTCGCCAAAGGCTTTGTGCAAAGAGGGACGGTTCCTCCTGAAATCATCGTTATCCATGCAGGGAAGGTCGTCGGCGATCAAGGAAGCCGCATGAAAAAATTCGACGCTCAGCGCTGCTGGCAAAACATCAAGGCCTCGATTCAAGGCGTCTGCCGTCATCATGACGATCAGAGGGCGAAGCCTCTTCCCTCCGCTAAGGGCGTATTCGCATGCATCGCGCAATATATTTTTTTCTCCCATCCGCTCGATCGCTTGGGGAAGATCTTCCTCGAATCTGCGGCGGTAGCGTTCAAGCAACATGCGACTTTCCACTCATGCGGCTATACGGCGGGATCGTCCCGCCAAAATTGAGAAGAGGATAAACGACGCTTTCTTTGCCGATGAGCGTCCCTGGATTCAAGACGCAATTGCAACCGACCTGCACGCGGTCTCCGATGCAGGCGCCGAATTTTTTCATTCCAGGGAATATGTCCCGCCGATCGAGGCGCAGGTTCGCGCATTTGACGCCTGCTCCGAGATTCGCTCCGCTTCCCAAAATCGAATCGCCCACGTAGGTGAAATGGGTAGCGGCCGAATAATCGAGCAGAATCGCATGTTTGATTTCGGCGCAGTGGCCGATCGCGCAATAGTCGCCGCAAAGAACGCCCCCTCGCAGGTAGGCCCCGTGTCGAAGGATGCAATTTTTCCCTATGACGCAAGGTCCCTGGATGTACACTCCTGGCTCGATCACCGTCCCCTTCTCGATCGCGATGAGATCGGGCCGATCGAGATGAACTCCTTCGGGAATCTCAATTTCGATCTGGAAAGACCTCCCTCTCAGATAGGCGTCGAGCGCCATGAGCGGCGACCAGACTGGTTTTCCCTCCTCCCATAGATCCCGATGAGCGAATCGAGCCAGGGAAAAAAAATCTCCCGTTTCAGTCATAACGAAGCATTCTACCACAACATCCAATGATAGATGTATATCTATCTATAATTTTCTTCTTCTTCTGTCATTGTGGGGATGTTGAAAAGAATGCGTGGAACCCAGTAGGAAAAGTTGTTCACAACTTGTCGACAGACCGTTCAAAAAAAGCCCTTTTTGCACAAAGCCGGCAACCGGCGACCCCTTATCGACATCTTATGAACAACTTTTGAACAATCACAGCCGCTCAAAGCTTTGTTTGAAGTCGAAAATCGGCTCAAAAGAACCCGAAAATCGACAGAAGAATCTTTTCGGCACACTCCCCAATGCGTTTGTTTCATTGTTTACCTGCAATCTTCCATGCGAGCCTTTTCTTTGACTTCCCATCCACCGCCCAGAGATTTATAGAGGGCGATGAGATCGACCAGGGCCGTGGTTTTGCTTGAGATATAGCTTACTTCAGCGGCAATGTTCTGCATCTGCATATTGAGAAGAGAAATGAGATTAATGAGCCCTTTTTCATATCTTTTTTTGGTGAGGCGGACGAGGATGCGGTTTTTTTGCATCGCATCGTAGAGATTTTTGGAACTCTTTACAGCCTGGTCAAAGGTCATCAGGGCACTTTCGGCGTCGGCCAGGGCATTGAGCACTGTTTGCTGATAATTCTCCGAGGCGATGTCTCTCGCCGCTTTGCTCGCATGGAGATTGCCGAAGAGCTTGCCGCCTTCAAAAATGGGCTGATTGATATTGCCGCCATAGCCCCAGGTCCTGCTCTTCCATTCAAAGAATTTATCCCATTGCGTCGATGTGAGCCCGGCAAGCCCAAACAGGGTAACGCTTGGGAAGAAGGAGGCGACAGCGACGCCGATACTCGCGGTTGCCGCTGCAAGCTGTCTTTCCGCATTGCGAACATCAGGTCTTCTTCGGAGGAGATCCGATTTGAGGCCTACCGCCACCTCTTCTGGCACGCCAGGTAGCGGCTGCACAGACAAAAGCTCGGGCAAAAGGGCTTCCGGTTCTTCGCCGGATAAGATTGAGATCGTGTAGATGTTTTTGTAACTTGCCGCCACATAGGGAGGGAGCTGCGATTTGGCCGTGCTGAGCTGCGCTTCGATGTTTTCGTAATCGAGCTGATTGGCGTATCCTTTCTTCCAATTCTCGTAGACGATGGCGGATTCTTTTTCGAGATAATCGATATTTTGATCGGTGAGAAGGGCGAGCTTCTGGTTGCTGCGCAGCTCGATGTAATTGAGTGCAAGCTCAGCCATTACGGAAAGGAGGGCGCTGTTTTTCTGCTCGATCGCAACGCCTATTTGCGCTTCAGCCGCTTCGACGACGCGCCGCGTCTTGCCAAAGAGATCGATCTCCCAAGTCGAATCGAAGAAAAGATTGTAGAGGGGAAGGATTTGTGCGAATGAAGAGGCCGCGGCTGTGGCGAAAAAAGGGCCATTTTTACTGAAATAGGCTTTCAATCCGGCAAAATCGGCGCCAATCTTGGGGAACAGCGCTGAAGCTTCCACCTGCCGGAGCGCCCGTGCCTGCAAGATATTGGCCTCGGCGGAAAGCACATCGTGGTTAAAGCCGATGGCTTTTTCGATATACTTCGTGAGAAGGTGATCGTTGAAGACTTTCCACCAATCTGTAAGAACTTCCTCCTGATTTTCGGCGCCAACCCATTGCTCGGATACGAGTGTTTCCGGAGGCTTGTAATTCGGCCCGACCATGCACCCGCTGAGAAGAAGAATGATCCAAACGAGATGTCTCATTGAATCCTCTTCTTGAAGAAGAGTCCAGCGCCGACAAGCGTGAAGACAGAGATGATGGCCATGGGCCAGACGTTGTTCAAAATCATGTGGGCGGGCATCGCCTTCAAGAAAATCCCTTTGCTCACAACAAGCATGTACCGCATGGGAATCAAGTAGGTGAAGGGCTGCAGCCATTCCGGCATATTTTCGATCGGCGTGGCAAAGCCCGAAATGAGGATCGATGGCGACAGGAAGACGAAAGTCCCTAAGAGCGCTTGCTGCTGAGTCGAGCAAAGGGAAGAGATAAAGAGTCCGATGCCGGAAGTCGCGGCAACGAAGACGAATTGCGCCAGGAAAAAGAGCAGAAGCGATCCGGTGAAGGGCACTCCATAGATCAGGATCCCTAAGGCCATGAGAACGGCGCCTGCAGCCATGCCGATGATGATCCCGGGTAAAGTTTTGCCGATGAGAATTTCTAAGGGGGAAAGAGGGGAAACGAGGAGCTGGTCGAATGTGCCCAGCTCGCGCTCCCTGGCAATCGATTGTGTGCAGACAATGAGGCATGTGAGCATCGAGAGCGTCACAACGAGAGAGGGGATATTGTACCACGCATAGAGAAGGTTCGGGTTGAACCAATTGCGGGAAAAGATTTTGGTATTTTGCTGTTTAATACCCACTTTTGCGGTGAAATCGCGGTTAAATTGATCTACGATGTTCGAGGTGTAACCCGCCAGGATTTGCGCAGTATTGGATTTTCTTCCATCGAGGATCAGCTGAATCTGGGCCATTTTACCTTGGTCGAGATTGCGGGAAAATTGTTCGTCGATGGAGACCACCATCACCCCTTTTTGCTCTTCAATGAACGGGATCATCTCCTCAACTCCTTTCAGATAGACGATGCGGTTGAAGAAAGGGGTTCCATGGAAACGCTGCACCAGCTCAAAGGCCTCCTCTCCGCTGTCGCGGTTTAAAATGCCGATCGGAACATTCATGACATCGAGCGTAGCGGCAGGAGTGAAGAGGAAAAGCTGGACGATTGGGGGAATCAAGATTGACGTGCGGCTCCTGGGATCCCGGAAGACCGCGAGCATCTCCTTCCAAATCAGCGCTAAGATACGCGAAAGCATCAATCCAGCCTTTTTTTCGTTTTATGCCCTGTAATCAAGAAAAAAAGAAGTCCCAGAAGAAGCATGGGGATCGCATCCTGGAGCAAGAGCGGCCAAACGTTGCCGACGAGAAAGAGCGTCTCCAGGCTTTGGACAAAGTAACGGGCAGGGACAATGTAAGTGATGATTTGGATCCAAAACGGCATGCTGTAGATCTCGAAGAGAAAGCCTGAAAGGATATAGGCGGGCAAGAATCCGATAACACCCGCCATCTGGGTGGAAACCATTTGGTTTTTAGAAAGGGTGGAGATCAGGAGTCCAATGGACATGGCGCTAAATAAAAAAATGCTCGTCATGAGTGCGAGGATAAGCAGGGATCCGCGAAAAGGAAGGCCGAAAAACAGGACAGAAAGGGAGACGCAAATCGTCATCGAAACCATCCCCAGGATAAAATAGGGTATGACTTTGCTGACGATGAGTTCAGTTGTTGTGACTGGAGTGGAGATGAGCCCTTCCATCGTGCCGCGCTCCCATTCCCGCGATACGACAAGCGACGTTAACAAGGTGCCGATCAAGGTCATGATGATCGCGAGCGAGCCTGAAAGCAAAAAATATCGGCTGAGCAGCTCTTCGTTATACCAGACGCGCTGCTCGATATCGATCCGGGGAAGTCCTTTCAAGTCGTTTGATCTAGCCTCTTCGGCGAGCCAGGTAGCATAAGCCCCTGAGACGTAATTTTGGAAAAAGTTGGCAGTGTTGGCCTCGCTGCCATCGCTGATCGCTTGGATAGGAGCGATGGAATCGGGGCGGTGTCGGAATTCGGAGAAATAGGAAGGAATAACGACGAAACCCCGGATGCTGCCCCGGATGATATCATCGTAGAATTCCCTCCGGTCGCGCGCGATTTTGACGTCGAAATAGCGCGAATTTTTGAAGGATTCGGCAAGGGTTTGGGCATCGGGCGCTGTGTCCTCCATGACCACTCCGATGCGTAAATGGTCCAAATCGAGCGAAACGCCAAAGCAATACAGAAAAAGAAGGATGAAAGGCAGCACGAAACTGATCAAGTAAGTGCTTGGATCGCGGAGGATCTGGTAGAATTCTTTTTTGAGGAGCGCCTTCAACCTCCTACTGTGGATGAGCTGCATCGAACTCCTCGATCAATTTTACGAAAGCGTCTTCTAAAGTGGGATCTGGATTCTCGGGGGTTTTTGCAATGGCTTTCAGGGCATCTGGAGTTTCTAAATGAATCATTTGCCCGCGGTAAATCAAAGCGATCCGATCGCAATACTGAGCTTCGTCCATGAAGTGGGTCGTCACCAGGACCGTGATGCCCTTTTCGACCAGGCCATTGATGTGGTTCCAAAATTCCCGGCGCGTGATCGGATCCATCCCGGATGTCGGCTCGTCGAGAAAGAGGACGACGGGCTCATGCATGTTCGCACAGGCAAGCGCGAGCCTTTGCTTGTAGCCGAGAGGAAGCGTCTCTGCAGTGACGCCTAAAAACTCCTTCAAGGCGAAGGTTTTGATCATCTCATCGACGGCCTTGTTCAACTTTGGGCCTACCAGGTTGTAGGCTCCCGCGAAAAAAATCAGGTTTTCCTTCACGTTGAGTTGGCCGTAGAGAGAAAATTTTTGCGCCATATAGCCGATGTGCGCCCGAGCTTCTCCTGAAGCGGATTCAAGGTTGAGCCCATTCACAAACGCCTGCCCCTCAGTTGGATGGAGGAGCCCGCAGAGCATCCTGAAGGTGGTCGATTTGCCTGCGCCGTTGGGGCCAAGCAGCCCGAAAATCTCTCCCTGAGGCACGGTGAAAGTAATCTTGCTCACCGCTGTAAAGGCGCCGAATTTTTTGGTTAGGCCCTTAGCGTCGACCGGAGGTTCTTTTGTTTGGGACGCTTTGGACCGTTTCTCGGCCAGTTCCGATTTCCCGCCAGGGCCGCCGCCCAGGATATCGATAAAAGCATCCTCGAAACGGGGAGACGTCGGCTCGATATCGGCCTCAAAAGACGGGGGAGCGGCATTTTTTTTCAAGACGATGCGCACATCGCTTCCCTGGATGACCCCATCGATCACATTTTCTGTAGCAAGCGCCCGAGCGAGAAGGGCGCGGCGGTTTCCCTGGATATTTTTGAGCTTGAAGACTCTTCCCTCGACACGTTTCGTGAGTTCTTGCGGAGGGCCGAAATAGAGAAGTTTGCCTCCCGAAATAAGGAGGACATTTTTGCATTTTTCTGCTTCGTCCAAATACGCTGTATTCCAAAGGACAGTAATCCCCTCAGTTACAAGTTCGCTGACCATTTTCCATAGTTCCCGGCGAGAGATCGGATCGACGCCAACGCTTGGCTCATCGAGAAGGAGCAAGGTCGGCTTTTGCACGAGTGCGCATGCAAGACCGAGCTTTTGCTTCATCCCGCCAGACAGTGCATAAGCCAGCCTTTCGGTAAAAGGTGCAAGTGCCGTGAAATGGAGGAGCTTTTTAAACGTCGCTTCCTTTGCGTCTTTAGCAAGTCCTCTCAGGTCTGCATAAAGGTTGAGGTTCTGCATGACGGTCAAATCTTCGTAAAGGCCGAATTTCTGAGGCATATAACCGGAAAGAAGGCGGATTTGTTCTACGTCTTTTACAGAGTCGTAGCCGGAAACGGTGATCGTGCCTTCGGTCGGCTTGAGAAGTCCAGCGATCAAACGGATTAACGTCGTCTTTCCGGCGCCGTCCGGACCTACCAGTCCAACGATCTCGCTCTTGGGAATTTCCGCGTTGATCCCTTGCAGCGCGGGGGGCGCTTTCGGAGAGAACGTCTTCGTCAGATTTTTAATGACGACTAGCGCCTCGCTCACCAGCCTTGCCTATATTTAACGCAAGTGTTGTGTAGTTTTACAGTGACTGGCATCCCCTGCTTCAGGTAGCGGTCGGGATTATTGGCGTAGATGCGAAGGCGGTACACGAGATCGGTGCGAAGCTGGGTTGTCTCGACGGTTTTGGGAGTGAATTCAGCGACAGGGGAGATGAAACCGATTTTTCCGGTATAGGTGTTGCCGCTATCGGTTAAAATCTCGGCATCCATGCCATAATAGATCTTACCGAGATCGGGCTCGCTTATAAAAGCGCGGATCCAGACCGGGGAGCAGACAGAGAGGGTGTATACGACATCGGTCGGGTTGACAACGGTACCGGGCTCGCGAATGCGCGTTAAGATGATTCCATCTGTCGGCGCGAAGGCTTTCGTGTAGCACAGATTGTCGAGGGCGACAGCAAGCGAGGCTTCTGCGGACTTCAAGGCTCCGAGCAGCTCATTGCGTTTGGCGAGCGCATTATCGACATCTTCCTGGGAAACGCCGCCTACTCCAATGAGATCTAGCCGTCTTTTCAGCAAAATCTCCGCATTGTCCAGGTCCGCTTTGACCACTTTGAGATTAGCTTTCGCTTGGCTGACCTGGCTATCGTAGGGATTCTTTTCCAAGAGGGCCATCAAGGCCTCTTGCGGCACGAAATCGCCCTCTTCGTAAAAGAGCTTCTCGACCTTGCCTGCCACGCGGAAAGAGATATCTACCTGGCGCACATCGACGTTGCCGTAGAGGACGAGCTCGTTGGGGTTTTGTTTTGTATGAAAAATGAAATATAGGCAGAGGCCAAATGCAAAGAGAGCAGCAACGACAATCCCTATTTTCGCCCAGCGCTTCATATATCTCTCTCATAATCGTCCGGGCGAAATCTTGCAACGAGATAGGGAGTGTGCCGAAAAGCGCTAGAGAGTTCCGAAGTCTTTATTGACCCGCCTATTCTTAGCATGATAAGCTTTTTCTCTTACAACAAAGAGAGCTATGAAGCGGAGGATTCTCTTCTTAGCCTGTGTGGCTTGCGTTGGCCTCCAGGCCGAGCTGTTTTTTACTCCCCAGATGATCTCTGGACATTTGAAAGGATATACGATTGAAGAAGTTCATCTGCTGGAAAAGGATCTTGAGGTGGTGCGGAGCGTCTGCCTCGATGACACCCGCAATACCGAGACTCGCTTTTATCTCGCCACAGCCGGAGGCCCGGGAGCTCGAAAAACTACCATTCTTGAAAGATTTGTTTCCGCTCACCCTGAATATCAAGGCGGCGTCTACCTGGATCCCGATCCGAGAACTCTAAAGTTCATGGTTCATACTTATTATGCCCAATCGCTGAACTCACTTGCGACTTCGTCTGCGGAAAACTATGGACAGGCGATCAGGAATGCCTATGATAGATGGCGCGGCGGATCGAACTACATTGTCCTGACCCTTTTTGAAGAAGCCTGTGCGGCTGGGCGCAGCATCATTTACGGCACGACTTCAACGGGGGCCCATATCCCTAATTTCTTCGGCAAGCTCAAAGAAAACGGCTATCAAATCATCCTCCTGCTCTGTTCGTGTCCCGACGATGTCCGCTATGAGGCAGTCGAATATCGCAACGACATCGTCCGTTTCTATCAGTCTTCTCCGGAAGACGCAGTGGCCAAGGGCAAGCTTTTCCCGCAGAGAATGGGAACCTATTTCGCTAACGCCGATTTGATGTATCTTTATTGGAGCGACAGCCTCTTCGCGCCAGAAAGACTTGCCGCCATCTGGCGCAATGGAGAGCTCCAAGTTCAGGACAGCGAGGCGATGCAGCGCTTCCTGGATAAATATGAGGCGGACCGGATCGCTCTCGAATCAGAAGGGC
>CAZVXG010000027.1:0-9646 GCA_964631635.1 uncultured bacterium
CCGAAAAACCTGAGGTTCTCCGAGAGGTGAGAGCGATCATCTGCCGCAGAACCTCTTCCGATCCGACGATTTCGATTCTCTCTTTGGCCCGAGTCACCGCCGTATACAGAGCTTCCCTGCCGAACTGTTCGCTTCCCTCGGGAAACAGAGCGAGAACGCGTTGGAATTCGCTTCCCTGGCTTTTATGAATCGACAGGCAAAAGGCCAGCTCATAAGGAGGGGGAGAGGGAAATCTCCGCATCTCTTTGGAAGAAAGATCTGGGAAATAAGCGATGGCGTCTTGCGGAGTCTGCCCGATCAACACTCCGTTCATTCCATTATAGATGGCCGCATAGGGATCGTTGACGGTGGCGAGAATCGGAGCCGCCCACCACCTCTTTTGGCCTTGCAGCATTTGGAAGATCTCCCGATTCAAGACGTCTGCGCCATCGGGTCCTAGCCGTTTCGCGTTCAAGATCCGGCAGCGGCCATATTTCTCCATGCAATCTTTTGGATCGGGCGCATCTTCCGTTAGGATAGGATCGATCCATGCATAGAGTTTTTCGCCAAGTTTCGGGTCAAAGGGCCATGCCAAATGGATCGCGCATCCGTGCTGGCGCGCCAGGGAAGTGCTGAACGCTGAGCCGTTGCCCGCTTTGATCGTTTGGGCAAGCTCCTGCAAGTGGCTTTCCGACGTCCGAACGCACCGATCTAAAGAAATCCCGAAAAGAGATGCCATCTCAGCAAACAAACTCCCGGTTTCCACGGGAGGAAGTTGGTCTGGATCTCCAATCAGAACCAGGTGCGTTTCTTCCCCGATCGCCTCCATCAGATGCGCCAAAAGCGGCACGTCGATCATCGACGCTTCATCGACAATCACCAGGTCTGCGTCGAGGCGGCGCCCGGAAAACAGCCGCTGGACGCCTGGTTGAAGCCGCAATAAACGATGAAGCGTCGCCGTCTCTACCTGCAGCGCCGGATCTGAAAGGCCCTGCGCCTCGAGGCTTGAACTCAGATGAAAGGCCGCTTTCCCCGTCGGAGCTGCAAGACAAACGCGAAGCTGCGGTTTTTCCTGCCGCTTCATCGCAGAGAAGAGCACTTTGACCAGATGGCTGGCCGTATACGTTTTACCCGTTCCAGGACCGCCGCAGATCAAAGAAAGGGATGATTTCAGCACAGAGCGGATCGCATCTCCCTGAGATGGAAACAACGTTCCTGAATGGAGGAGCGCCTGGAGATTTTCTTCGAACAAGGGGCGCTCGAAATAGGTTGCAGCAGGCGCTTCCCGCAGGCGTTGAACGAGTTGCAGGAGATAGGTTTCATACACCCAGTTTTTTTGCAGATAGTAGCGATTCTTGCTGCGGATAACGGGCGCTTTGGGAATAAGCGCCTCTCCCTCTTCTACGATCGAAGAGGGCAGCGAATCGATGGCATCGCCGACATATTCCAACGTTGCACAGAGATCTCCCATTCGAGCGCTGTGCATCACCCTGCTTAAAGCCAGCGCCTTTTCTTCGGTATAAATTCCCTCTTTTTTCAGGAGAGTCTCAGCGAAAAAGCAATCTAGCGACCCGAGTTCCATCGTCAGTTTTTCCTAATGGTTATTAGTCCGTTACAGAAATATCCGGTTTGAAGCGACAAACTCCTCCTCCGCGCACGAATAGATAGAGAGCGCCTCCGAACAGTTCTTCAAAAGGTTCCGTGTAAAACCGCTTTACATGGCGCCGCAAAGCTTCGGCATAAAGACGCGCTTGCAGCCAATAATCATGCTCGGTCATCGCATCATCTACTGCGAGATAAGCCGCGTCGCAATCTCCCAGCCAATTGGTTTTCCAATCGACGAAATAGATTTTTCCTTCATGGAAGAAAACGAGGTCGATGAAACCCAGCACATAATTTGGGGGTTGGGAAAACAGGAATTCCATCTCCGTTTGAAGGCTTTCCGGTTCAAGTTCCATTAAAGAAAAGGACCCGCAAAGAGGAAGATGCAGAGTGCGCTCCACCATCTCTTTGATCGCTTCCGCCCAGGGGAGCAGAGGCGAGGACAGCAATTGTGCGTCGACGAGCGATGCTACAGCTGCGGGATCTCTCCAAATGGGAGTCGGAGCAGAGAAAAGCGTCTCGAAAATTTGATGGATCGCAATTCCTGTCTCCGCGCCTCTGGGAATCGTGTGGGGAGTGAATTGGTGGAGCGGAAGGGCGGGCATTCTTTCTTTCGCCTCTTTTGGCTTTGCGAGGGAGGTAAAGGAATGGAGAAAAGAGGGAGAAACCGGAGGAGGGGCGGGGAGGCTCTCGATCGCTTTGCCTTGCTCTTTAATTTTTGGCTTAGGGAAAGCGGGAGAGGCTGAGAGCTGTTCGTAAGTGAGGCTTTCTCTTTTCGAGAGCCTCTCCAGAAAGAGAAGGAGCGGGCCTTCTTGCGCTTCGAGCATCTGACAGAATAATCCCGCGGGAGAGCCGCCGAGGGAGCCTCGAGGAGTTTCGGAGAAAACGAGAGGGGCGTAAAGGCGCCGTTTAGGCCGGGTCCAGGCGACGTAAAGCTGCCTTAGTTTTTCAGCATCGCTCTCCTCAGCCTCTTCTTCCTCTCCTGGCTGGCGAGCTGCAAGTCCCAAGGCGAAGACAATTTCGAATTCAAGACCCTTGCTCGCATGCAAGGTGAGGATTTGGACCGCATCCCGTTCTGTATCCAGGTGGCGCCGACCTCCTTCTTCCGGATCGAGTTTCTCAAGCTCTTCTAAAAAACGGAGTACTCCCTGAAATGAAAATCCACTCCGCGATTCCCACATCAGCAATTCTTCGACGAGCTGTTTCAAATCCCTTTGAAATTCCCCGCCACCGGAACACTCGAGAAGCCGACGGCAAAAAAAGATGAGTCCTTTTTCTTCGAGGAGCGTTCGGATTTCAAGAGAGCAGAGAGAGGAAAAGGGACCGGCTTCAGCCAGCCTTCGGCTCGATGGGTTGCGAGGGCGCGCGAGCGCCGCAACCAGCTCGTAAGCGGCCTGAAAGGCAGGCGTCTTCCCCAGAGGAATCTGGCTCCTTGCGACAGCGGGAATGGCACAGGCTTGACAGGCGCGCAAGGCCGCCTCGGCCCTGTAGCGGTCTTTGACCAGGATGGCAAATGCGCTAAGCGTTTGGACCGAAGATCTCAGCCGATCGATTTCGCCGATCGCGTAGGGAAGGAAGGATTCTTCCGGTCCAATGAGAAAATGGAGAGCTCCTTTCCCATCGCCAAAAGCCGAATCGGCGGCTGCCCCAGCTTGGATCTGGGGACAAGGGATCGTTTGCCCGATTTTCGGCAAATGGAGCCAATTCCTGGTGAAAAGTGCGTTCAGGCAGCGGAGCAAATCAGGGGAAGAGCGATAATTGGTATTCAGACAAAATAAGGATTCCTCTCCCAGAAGCGCGCGAGCTTGAAAATAGGTGTATACATCGGCTTTGCGAAAGCGATAGATCGATTGCTTCGGATCTCCTACGAGATACAGGGCGCTCAAAGGTTTCTTGCCACTCAAAAACAAAGTGCGGAAAATTTCCCATTGCAATGGATCGGTATCCTGGAATTCATCGATGATCGCCGCTTTATATTTTTGCCGAACCTTGGCAGCGAAAGGCTCCCGCTCGATGGCTGCTCGCATCCGGCTTAAAATCCCATCGGGATCGAGCCACTGCTCTTCAGAAAGAAGAGGTTCCTCGATGTTCTTCCAGGCTGCGCGCAAGACGCTGAGGATAGCTTTGCGGCTTACCGCTTCCTTGACTAAAGGATCGAGAGTCTTGGGAGCCCATTCCCAGAATGCGGGATAATGAAGGGAATCGGGGATTTTGGCTTTGATCTTTTTGTTGGATAGATCGAGAAAGGCAAAAAGAGAGCCCCGTTCTTTGATTAAAAGAGGAAAATCGCGGCGCGATATTGCGGAGATTTGGAGCTCAAAATCGCCTTCCTTTGCTTTATAGCAAGGAGAAAGGCGTCGGAAATCTTCGAGCAGTTTTCCCTCCTCGATCCGACCTCCCTTCCAATGCGCCCAAGCGTCGTCATGCCGCTTGAGCAAGACCGCAAACGGAGTGCGGCAATCATCGTTTCCCCGCTTCCGAATCGCCTCGGCCAGTTCATCCAGCGAGTCGAATCCTTTTAAAAGATGGGCCATTTGCTCAGGGCAAATGAGATCGGGACCGATCCCCTGTTCTAAAAATTTCCGCGCCTCGCGGCGAAGCCGTTTAGGAACTTTTGCCTCCCGATCTGGATCGGCGAGGGACAATCCCAGATTCGCTTCAAATGCAAATTCTTGCAAGCACCGATAGCAGAATCCATGGATCGTAAAGACCTGGCATCGATCGAATGCAGCCAGTGCGTCAGAAAGCCTCCTCTCTGCTTTTTCTGAACCGATATGGGGCCCCAAATATTTCCATTTCCCATCTCCCAAACGCATAAGGCGCAATGCTTCTTCGATGTTCGACCGGATGCGCAGCTTTAAATCGCGTGCAGATGCGCGGGTAAAGGTGACAGCCAGGATCTGTTCCGCTTCTATATGCTCTGTTTCAAGCAGTAGGCGGACGAAGATATGCTCGATCGCAAAGGTTTTCCCCGTCCCCGCAGAGGCTTCGAGGAGATGGAGGCCGAGCAGCGGACAGTCGCTCGCCAGGCAATCAAAGGGACGCATGGTTGCCTCGCGTGGGATACAGAGCAAGCAGGCTTGGGAACGTTTCGTTCAGGGCTGTTTCCCAATGCCGCCGCCAGCTTTCTGCCGATGGCAGCTTGACTTTAGCGAGCACCCAGTCGAATACAGGATCTTCAAAACGGACTCCTTTCCCTCCGATCCGATCGAGTATTTTCTTTTCCCATTCCTCAGGACCTTTGCGAAAAATAGTCGTCGCCCAATCGGGTAAAAGAGGGGAAGGGGCTGAAAGAGAAAGAAAATAATAGGTCAGAAAGGCCTTCAATGCCTCTTCCGGTTTGTCCACCGCTTTGACTTTGCCGTTTTTCAAAAAATGGATCTCTTTGCGGTCCAGGGCGATCGCGGCGGCGAGGTATTCGGGCCAAATCTTCAACATCCCCTCCACAGAGTCGTCTCCTGCATGGAGAAAGCCCTTTGAGGAAAAGGTTTTCACCTCGCCTGTGAGTTGGACCCGAAGTCGGTCTCCAAAAGTGAATTCGATCGGAGGGCATTCCCATCCATCTTCGGTTCTCTTTTTAGTTTGACGCTTAAGCCTGAAAGAAAGAGATTCCGGCGCCGCTCCCCAAGATTCCATCCGGCTTCTCCAAGCTCCTGCCGCTTCGATCAGTTCGGTTTTCAAACAATCGCCGCAGATTCCGGGAGTCATTTCCTCCTTCAGAATTTCTTCGATCGGCTGGTGCAAGCTCTCGCGCAATCCTTTCGCTCTTTGTAAAGAAAAGGTCGCCTCGCCTCGATCTTCGAGATAGATCCCCCATTTCTTCTGCAGATAGAATCTCCAGGGATGGCGAGAAAGAGATACGAGTTCCGAAAGCGGGATCACAAATTCACCTTCGGGAAGCGATTCGGCTGGCTTTTCAGGCCATGGGAAGGAGTAATCAGAGATTGCGGCAGCGGCGGCGCTTGCCTGCTCTTCCGGTAGAGACAAATTAAGAGAGCGGCGCAATTCTTCTACGAGGAAAGAGGGATGGAGCGGTTTCCCTTCATCCGGAGTGAGATGCCGATAGCTGATCTGGAGGAATTCCCTGGCCGTGAAAAGAACTTGCAGAAACAGGTAGCGATCCCGATCTGCTGGAGTTGGAATATAGCATTTTGCCTGAGGCCCAAGCAGATCGATAGAGGAAGCATTGGAACGCCGCGGATAACTCTCTTCGTCCATTCCGATCAAAAACAGAGCGCGCGCTGGCGTCAAAGCTCCCTCTTCAAGAGAAGCGAATCGGATCGCATGCAGATGCGATGCGTGGATTTGGCCTCCCGAACCGGAGTGTTGTAAAAGTTTCTGAGGCACCGCGAAAGGGAAAAGATTTTCATTTTCATGAGCTTGAGCCATCTCCTTCATAGACTGTTGAAAAAAATTCCATCCGGCAGCGTCCGCTTCTTCGCTTAAGGTTGGAGCCAAATATTTTTCTACGAGGCGCTGCAACAGCGCGGCCCAATCGGCGAGTGTTCGAGAGGTCCTAAGTAAGGCCGTGTCCGCGCGCAGCGACCTGAGAGTGTCGATCCATTGTTCGATTTGTTCAAATGACCCGATCGTTGCGTCGGAGGAAAAATAGACCGACTGTTCGAGCATTCGTTCCTCATAGAATTCTCCCCTTTTTTGATGGGAAAGCCATTCGCGGAACATGTCTTGCATTTGCGCATCCCATTTTCGCGCGCGGCAAAAAAAGGGGTTTTCAAACAGGGAAAGAAGATCTTCCGCCTCCCAATCACCTGAACCCAGCTCGAAAAGCCGATGCATCCCTTGATAAAAAAAACTTCGCTGCAGGTTCCCTGCTCCAGCAATGCGGTAGGGAAGATCGGAAAATATACATTCGATCAGCGAGGCGTAATCTTGAATGTCCGGAGCCAAAACGGCAATTTCCGAAGAGGGCAAATTTTCTGTTTCCATCAATCGAAGGATCGATCTGCGCAAGTGCTCGATTTCTTTAAAGCGGGAAGAACCGATAGGCGATATGAGCAAGTCGGTTTCCCGCTTCGGGATGAAGATCGCGGTATCCGGAGAGGGGTCCTTTTCGAGTTCAAAATCGAGAAGGCGCCGCTGCAATCTTCCCAGTCTCGAATCCCGTTCTCCTTCGTCTGGGCGGTAGTCCTCCACAATCTCCCAGTCGAATTGGTCCAGGATCTTTAAATTTTCCCGACCGAGCTTGCCCCAATTTGCAAGAAAAGGAGGAGCTTCCCGCAAATAAAGGTCCAGCTCTTCGCGTTTCTCGATCGGGGCTCCCTTTCGTCCCCAATAGCGGCCCAGTCGAATCCTTTCGCGATCTGTACACACGTCTTCCCAATAATAAGAGCAAGGGGAGAATAGATAAGCAAAGACAGAAGGAAGAGATGAAAAAAACTGCCAAATACTTTGGGGGAGGAAATCGAAACCGAAACAATGGATTGGTCCCACAGGTCTGCTCGGAATTGTTTGCATAGGGAGCCGTAACTTTCCATCGATGAAAAGCTGATGGAATAATTTGATTTGCCAATGATCGGGATCGGATCGGAAGATCTGGCCCTGCTGCCCATACCGTTGGAACAAAAGGGCGAGCTGATAGGCGAGTTCGACCTGGCGCCTGGAACTTCCTTTCAGATATTCGCAAAGGGATGGATCGAGGCATGCGGGAAGCGCGGCAAAGATCGCGCAGAATATCTCTGTAAAGCCAGAGGACGCCGGCAGCAAATAGCCCAATCCTTCGCGCAAGGTGAAGATCTTACAACCCGCTATTCCCCTCGCCTCACTGAGGTCCGCACATCGAAGCAAGAGCCATTGTTTCATGGAAGAGGCGGGAACGAGAATAATTCTGGAAGTCAGCGGAGGATATCCATCTCGGGCCATTTCCGCAGCGAGATGCTCAGCCAAAAGCTCTAAACGGTGGCTTAAGAAGAGTTTCCCCATGAAGCATAGTATGGCAAAATCTGGGATCCTCTGGCACGCTTTTTCTGTTGCAAGAGCGCTCAGGAGACGATAATCTTAAGGAAGGTCATACAGTTACTGTATTGCCCTTGGTCGTAAGCCAGTGTGATTCGCTATATTTCAAGAGGTTGTGTTTTTTAATGCGCTGGTTTTTCCGCTCCGATTATCGCTCCTTTTACCTCCTCAATGCGACCCAGTTTCTCGGAGCTTTAAATGATAATATCTTCAAACTGCTCGTCATCTTCCTTTTGATCAATATAAAAGGAGCTGCCGCCGCACCTGCCATCCTCTCGCTGGCCGGAGCCATTTTCGTCATCCCGTTCCTGCTCTTTTCTTCTGGCGCGGGAGTCTTGGCAGATAAGATCAGCAAGAGAACGATCATTGTCATCACGAAAATCCTTGAACTGGTGATCATGCTGTTCGGAGTCGTCTCTGTCTATTTCGAGTGGGAAATTGGATCTTATGCGGCTTTATTTCTGATGGCCACTCAAAGCGCGCTCTTCGGTCCATCGAAATATGGGATTATTCCGGAACTCGTTGAAGCCAAGATGGTCTCAAAGGCCAACGGCTCTCTCACTTCCTTCACTTATCTGGCCATTATTCTAGGCACCTTCCTGGCCTCTTTCCTCACCGATATCACGAATAAAAATTTCGTTTTTGAAGCTTGCTTTTGCGTTGGCATCGCTGTAATCGGCCTCTTGACCAGTTTGGGTATTTCGCGAACCGAACCACAGCGTTCGCCTAAAAATATCAATCCCTTTTTTCTTTATGAAATTTATCAGACTCTCAAAACCAGCTGGTCGGTGCCCCATCTCATCACCGCCATCTTCGGCTCCGCATTCTTCCTATTCATCGGGGCTTTCACGCAGCTCAACATCATCCCCTTTGCCATGCAATCGCTCCATTTAAGCGAAGTCGGAGGGGGGTATCTCTTCCTGGCGACAGCGGTAGGCATCGCAATCGGGGCTCTGCTCGCAGGACAGCTTTCTAAAGATCGAGTCGAACCTGGCATTTCCTGTGTTGCTGGAATTTTCATCGCTATATTCTTCTTTAGTCTTTCATTTTTTTCTTCGTCCCTAACTTTCACGATCATCAACTTGGGATTATTGGGAATCGTCGGCGGAGGGTTTCTGATTCCTTTCGACTCCTATATTCAGCTGAATAGCCCTGACGAGAAGCGAGGCCAGGTGATTGCGGCATCGAATTTTTTCAGTTTCATCGGAGTCCTTCTCGCCGCTTTTTTCCTCTATCTTCTCAGTGAAAAATGGGGCTTCACGGCCGCCAGCGGCTTTACTGTGATGGGGATTTTGACCTTGCTTGCAGAGATCGTGATCGTTGGAAGATTGTCCGCTTTTTTCCTTCCGTTTTTCGCACAAAAAATATTGAAGCGCTTCCGCAGGCTTAAGCTCGCAACGCCTCTTCCCGGTCCATCGGAACTCATCATTTTGCAAAGCAGTTCCTGGTGGGATGCGCTGCTTCTTTTCTCCTGCCTGCCTAAATTGAAAATTCTCCTTCCAGGCCGGTATCTGCATCGTTTTCCCTGGATCAATTATTGGTTCGACTCCATCTGGATCGTTCCTTCCGATCCTAAAAAAGCGGCAAAAATGCTCAAATGGGCAAAGAAATTTCAGAAAATGAACGATCCAGTCTGTCTATTTCTCCACAAGAAAGCCGATCGGGAAATGCTCATCGATGAATACAAAAAATTATTTGGCCGACTCCGCTATCGCCTTATATTCGCACATGGGACCAAAGAGCGGACTGAGGTGCGATTCCTCTTCTTCCGCTTCAACCGGAAGCAAATCACACTGACCTTTTCGAAAGATGGCTATTAAGCCGTTTGTTGCCACCTATTTATAGAAGGCACAGAGCTGAATGAGTCGGCGTACAAGCGCTGATTTCCCAAGACTGAATTGTTCTTTCTCTCACATTCAAAAGTCAGAGCGAAAATACTTGAAACGGATCGGAAAATGCAAACGTTCACGGCACTAATCCAACTCCTCTCTAGAGGAGAATTTTTAGATTTAAGGGGAACGATCAAGCGCAAAATCGCTTAGAAGGCGTAGATAAATTCCATTTCATATTGGCGGTATTTTTCATTAGGACC
>CAZVXG010000028.1:0-9645 GCA_964631635.1 uncultured bacterium
CCGTACGATCAGCTATCGCGAAGCTTTCGCCCGCTATGCAGGGATCGATTATTCCGCAGCATCTCTTGCGAACCTACGCGAAACGGCGAGACACTTTTCAGCCTCCGATTCTGAAAGCTGGAATCGGGACACCTATATCCACTTCTTCCTCACACACGTCATCGAACCTCGTTTAGGCCGAGGCGAACTTACCGTATTTACCGACTACCCGCCTCATGAAGCGGCCCTCGCCTGCGTCGTGGAAAAAAATGGGGAGATAGTCGCAGAGCGCTTCGAAATCTATTGCGAAGGGGTCGAATTGGCCAATGGCTATCGCGAACTTAGCGATCCGGCGGAACTCCGGCGCCGCTTCCAAAAAGAAAATGAAATCCGGCGCTCCTTAAATAAAGAGACCTATCTTCTCGATGATGCCTTCCTCTTTGCTTTGGAACAAGGATTTCCCGAATGCTGCGGCGTCTCAGTCGGCTTCGATCGCGCGCTCATGCTCCGCCATCAGGCGAAGGCCATCGGAGAGGTCCTCCCCTTCGTTTGGGCCTATTAGAAATGCGCAACGGACCGCAGTTCTGAATTTTCATTTTGATAAATGGTACTATACGTTGATTTTAAGAATCTTATTGAGTACTTTAAGTCCTGATGAAAAGTCTCCTTCTCTTCCCCCTCCTCTTCGCAACTCTCGGCAGCGCTTCCGAGGAGAGCGCTCTCGTTTCTATTTACGCGATCGACGCCTCTACAAAAAAAGTCCTCTTCGAGCAGGGCGCAGACAAGAGCCTGATCCCCGCTTCCTGCATGAAGATCATCGCTACGGGAGCCGCCCTCCATCTTTTGGGTCCCGAAATGCGCTTCCAAACCGATTTGGAAGCCGATGGGACCCTCGACGAAGAGGGAACCTTGCATGGGAACCTGATCCTTCGCGGCGGCGGAGATCCCTGCCTTGGATCCGATCGGATTAAAGGCTCTCTTTCCTGGAAGGAGCAGATCGAAGCGTGGGTTGCCGCCGTGGCGAAATTCGGCGTCAAGCGGATTGAGGGAACGGTGATCGGCGATGGGGCAACATGGGAAAAAGCGATGGCCGTCCCGAGCTGGAATTGGGAGGACATCGGGAACTATTACGGCGCCGGGGCATCGGCTCTTTCCTTCCATGAAAATTCCTATACCCTTGTTTTCAAGCCCGGGAAAAAAGAGGGGGATCCTGCCGTGATCCTCCGCCTGGATCCTCCCCTTCCGACGCTTACTTTACTAAACGAAGTGAAAACAGGTCCTGCGGGTTCGGGAGACCGCGCGTGCATTTACGGAGCGGAATTCACTCCTTTCCAATCCGTGAGGGGAACGATCCCGGCAGGAGTCGAAGAGTTCGCCATCAAAGGAGCGATTCCCGATCCAGCGGGGTGTTGCGCCGACCTTTTGGCTAAGAGTTTGGAAAGCAAGGGGATCCTCATCCTGCGGCGATCTATGGCGCCGCAGGAACGCGCGGTGATCCATACTACTTATTCTCCTCCAGTCAGGGAGATCGTCTATTGGACCAATCAAAACAGCGTCAATCTCTATGCGGAACACCTTTTGAAAAAAATGGGAGAAATTGTCTATAGCGAGGGTTCTACTTCGGCCGGGATCAAAGCCGTAACCGGCTTTTGGAGATCGCAGGGAATCGATCTCGATGGATTCCACATGGCCGACGCCTCTGGCTTATCCAGGCAAAATTGCGCGAGCGCCAAACAAATGGTCGCGATCTTGCTTAAAATGAAAGAGTCGGAATTTTTCTCTCTGTTCCTGCGCTCCCTGCCGGACCTTGGGGATCGATGCAAGGCAAAGTCGGGGAATATGTCCCGAATCCACGGCGCCGTCGGATTCTTGGACGATGCGGTTTTTGCGATCCTGGTGAATCAATCGACCGATCCGAAAATCAAAGAAAAAATCCGGCTTCTGCTGTCGCAGAAGAATGGGAAGCCGCTTCCCGGATCAATCATGCAATAGACTTCTTGCATAACCTGCTAATGACCACTTTGCTCAAGATCTACAGCATCCTCTTGAACTGCTCTTCCGATAGGATCTGTATCTTGAGTTCTTTGGCCCTTTCGTACTTCGATCCAGGATCCTCTCCGAGCAGCACATAATCGGTATTCTTGCTCACCGAACCCGCGACGCGCCCTCCCCGCTCCTTGATCAGAGCGGAGGCCTTCTCGCGCGTGTAGTTCTGCAGAGCGCCTGTCAGGACAAAAATTTTCCCGGCAAAGGAATGTCCGCCGATCTTTTTTTTCAATTTTTGCGGATGAACCCCAGCGAAGAGCAGCAGCCTGATCTCTTCCCGATTGTCGGCGTCCCGGAAGTATGCCGCGATGGCGGGAGCGGTCTTTTCTCCTATTCCTTCGATTGCGAGAAGATCCTCTTCCTTCATATGGATGAGCGTATCGAGATCCCCAGCTTCCTCTGCCAGTAGTTCCGCAGTCTCGGCGCCAACGTATTTGATGCCAAGTCCCATGATGAAGCGGGAGAGGGGGCATTTCTTCGATGCTTCGATGCTGTCCAAGAGGTTGTGGATCGATTTTTCCTTGAAGCCATCGAGCTTGGCGAGGGTTTTCCCGTCGAGCAAATAGAGATCGGAAACGCGGCTGACAAGCCCCTTTTCAACGAGCTGCTCGACTACCTTTTCTCCCATATGCTCGATGTCCATCGCGTGCTTGGAGGCGAAGTATTGAATCCGGCGGATCCGTTGGCCGACGCACTTGGGGTTAGGGCAGCGAACGGCAACTTCTTCTGTTCGCGAGACAACAGCCGTCTTACAGATGGGGCAATGCTTCGGCATATGCCAAGGTTTGCTACCTCGGGGACGCCTTTTGACATCGACCTTTACGACTTTTGGGATCACGTCGCCCCCTTTTTCGATCATCACCCAGTCGCCGATGCGGATCTCTTTTCGCTCCACTTCATCTTTGTTGTGCAGCGTCGCCCTGGAAATGGTGCTGCCGGCGAGAGAAACGGGCTCGAGTTCGGCCACGGGAGTCAGGACGCCGGTGCGCCCCACCTGGACAGTGATGTCCAGGATACGGGTTTCCGCTTGTTCGGGAGCGAACTTGTAGGCTACGGCATAGCGAGGCACCTTGCCGGTGGCGCCCAGGATCTCGTGCGCCTTCAGATCGTCGACTTTGATGACGATGCCGTCGATCTCGAAGGGAAGATGGGGCCGCGACCGATGGATCTTGTCGGCGAATTGCATCACCTGCTCTAAATCATGGCAAAGGGCGAGGTGCTCGGAACTGGCTATGGACAAACCCCATTTTTTGAGCTGGCGATGGAGCTCCATCTGCGTGGAGACGGGAGATTGCCCCTCGGCGACCCCATAGCAGACGAGATGGAGTTTCCGTTTGGCCACTTCCCGCGGATCGAGGATTTTAAGCGAGCCGGCGGCGGCGTTCCGCGGGTTAGCGAATGGCTCGAGCCCTTCCTCTTCTCTCGTGGCGTTGAGATCCCGGAATCGCTCAAGCGTCATATAGACTTCGCCGCGGATTTCGATCGAATCGGGGATGTGGGAACCGGAGAGTTTCAGAGGAACGGAAGAGATGGTTTTGACGTTTGCGGTGACATCGTCTCCCATCCGCCCATTGCCGCGGGTCAAGGCGTGGAGCAGCTTTCCTTTTTCATAGCGGAGGGAAATGGCCGTCCCATCCATTTTCAATTCACAGCAAAAAGGGATCTGTTTTTTCTCCAGAAGCTTGTGGACCCGCTTGAGAAAATCCACTACTTCTTTTTCGGAATAGGTATTGCTGAGCGACATCATGGGAACGAGATGCGCCTTCTGGACAAACCCGGCGGTCGGTGCTTCAGCGACTTTTTGCGCAGGAGAATTCGGGTCGATTTGGTCGGGATGAGCCTTTTCATAGCCGATCAGGACCTTCATCTTTTTGTCGTACTCGAAATCGGAAATCGTCGGTTTCGTCTCGTCGTAATAGCGCCTGTCGTGTTTGATCAGCTCTTCAATGAGCTCAAGATATTCGCGATGCGTCAAAATTCCACCTCGAAAAGCATGGTTGCCAATGGAGCCAAAGTGATCCGGAATGCCTCCGTACTCACTTGGATATCGGAGTTTTTTTGGTTCGATCCGCCATATTCGTCGGCATCGGTATTGAATTGTTCGGCGATCCGCTTCACATTTTCGAGTTTGATCGAATAGCCGGGATAGACCTCGGGGGTAAAATTATGAACGCAGGCGAGATAGCGCTCTTTCCCCTTCCTTAAGTAAGAAACGATGCTCCGGTCCGCATCGGAAAAATCGATCCATTCATATCCTTGCCAGTCGAAGTCGCGCTCCCAAAGGGCCGGCTCTCCTTTTGCATATCGGTTGAGATCGCGCATCATCCGATGGAGTCCGGCATGCAGAGGATATTGGAGGAGATACCAATCGAGCTGTCCCTGGCAATCCCATTCCCTCCACTGTCCCAATTCGCCCCCCATGAACAGCAGTTTTTTGCCGGGATGGCACATCATGTAGCTATAAAGAAGCCGGATGTTTGCGAATTTCTGCCAATCGGGGCCTGGCATTTTCGTTATGAGGCTCCCCTTCCCATGCACGACTTCGTCATGGGACAAAATGGGCATGAACCGCTCCGAGAAAGCGTAGAGAAGGCTAAACGTCAAGTCGTTTTGATGGAAGCGGCGGTAGATGGGATCCTTCCCGAAATAGCGGAGCGTATCGTTCATCCATCCCATGTTCCATTTGAGATCGAATCCCAGCCCTCCCTGGGACGATGGATGGGTCACTCCCTCGTAAGAGGACGATTCCTCTGCGATCATGAGACAGCCTGGAAAACGGTCGTGGACGACCGCGTTCAGATGCTTGAGAAACTCGATCGCTTCGACGTTGTAATTGCTTCCATCGGGATTCGGGATCCATTCGCCGGCTTTGCGGCCATAATCGAGAAAGAGCATGGAAGCGACGGCATCCACTCGAAGGCCGTCGATGTGCATTTTTTCAAGCCAGAAAAGAGCGCTCGCAATGAGAAAATTCGAGACCTCCATCCTTCCGTAATTGAAGATCGCTGTTTGCCAATGGGGATGGATCCCTTTGCGCGGGTCTTCGTGTTCATAGAGCGCGGTCCCATCGAAGCGGTTGAGGGAAAAATCGTCGGTAGGAAAATGGGCGGGGACCCAATCGAGGATGACGCCGATCCCGCATCGATGGAGGTGATCGACGAAAAATTGGAAATCGGCGACGGTCCCATAGCGGCTCGTCGTCGAAAAAAATCCAGTGACCTGATATCCCCACGATTCATCGAGCGGATGCTCCATCACGGGAAGCAGCTCGACATGCGTAAAGTGCATCTCCTGGCAATATTGGGCCAAATCGCGCGCGAGCTGCCGGTAATGCGGGAAGGCCGATTCATAGCTCCTCCACGATCCGAGATGCACTTCGTAGATCAACATAGGGCGATCTAACGTCGATTGAGAGCGCGTCTCCATCCATTCCTGATCGTTCCATACGTAAGCGTTCACGTCGGCGGCGACCGACGCCGTATGGGGCCTCAATTCGGAGTAGAAGGCGACCGGATCGCTCTTGACCCGGACGTACCCTTCTCGCGTGTGGATTTCGAACTTGTATTTTTCCCCTTCGAGCAATCCGGGGACAAACAGCTCCCAAACTCCCGAGACGCCCATGCTCCGCATCGGGTTGACCCTGCCATCGAAATGGTTGAAGTCGGAGATCAGAAAAACGCTCTTGGCATTCGGAGCCCAGAGCGCGAACCGAATCCCGCGCACGCCCTGATACACGCCGAGGTTTGCGCCAAGGACCTGGTAGAGTTCATAATGGCATCCCTTATTGAACAAGAAGAGATCCATTTCTCCGATCGTCGGCAAGAAGGCGTACGGATCGCGTGCGAGCAGCCCGTTTCTGTGATAAACGCGGTAATCGGCAGGCCCGATCTTTCTATCTGCCGTATAGGTAAAAACACCCTCTTCTCCCTCCTTCTTTGCTTCGACGATTTGCCCGCAAACTTCGAGATGGATCTGCTCTGCGCCAGGGCGCCAAAGGCGGATCGTCTGGCCATGAAGGCCGAAATGGGCGTGGGGATCGTGCATCATAGATTAAAGAAACTTATACTCTGGACGGGAAGATTTGACAATCCCTTAGAGCTCGACGAAGCCTCGGTCTATGGTCAGTCTCTTACCTTTGCGGCTTTCTTTCCTTGTCGATATCGCTAAACGATGCTCTTTGCAGAGCAATCGGTTCGATTCCCGCAAACCAGCGGTCTGCCAATTGCAGCTCCACCCATTTCCGATCCAGGGTTTTTGTTAAAGAAAAGACAAAAAAGGGATCGCCTTTCAGCGATTCATAAGTAGAATTAAAATTGTCTCTCAATTTGTGGAGATAGGGGCCGTTGACCGCATAAGCATGAGCCCTGATGGAAAAGAGAACCTGCACGTAGGCAGGATGATCCGTCTTTCGCGCGCACTCGATCCGGGTGCCCAGAAAAAAGACATCCCAATCGCTTTTGAAATGGCGGATGAAATCCTGGATATACGAGTCTATCCCCGTTTGGTTTTTAACAAACTTGCAATCATCTTCTAAAATCAGGACGTTTTTCCACTGTTTCTCCAGGGCGAATTCCAAGGCTCGAATATGGCTGCGGACACAACCTCTCACGCCGTTGAGTTCATCGTGATCTCCTTCGATCCAAAACTGCTTATTCGGATGGGCCGAGACTCTTTTGAGTTCCCCTTCGATCTCTTTTCTCCGGTCTTGGCGGAGGGCGAGATTGATGTAGAGAATCCCATCGAAAAAATTCAGACCTGGAAGTGGCATAAGGCTATCCTTGAGCATAGTTTATTGATAGTCTTTAATTTTATTTGCAATAAAAACTAGAAAAAGAAGAAAATCTTCAACTTCTTCATTCATTTTTAGGCTAGCTATGATCGATGAAATCAACCTCGACTTAACCGGTTCTCTCTCCTGGACCGATCAAGGACACTGGGTGTCACCACCAGAAACTTTTCCTCAAGTGTCCGCTATTGACAGCATCTCAGCAGACTTGAAAAACTATTTCTTTCACAAGATGGAAAAGAAGGGAATCTCTGAAGCTGAGAAGATTTTTGATCAATATCTAAAAGCTGGTTTTTTACCAAAAGCTGCCATTGCGCTAACAGACAGAAAGTTTTTCCCTGCTCCTCATAAGGCTGGTCATGGAAATTATTTAAGAACCGTGATTGGGAACGAACTTTTTCAAAAAGAACAGGCCGCGAGAAAAGAAGCATCGGAGGCCTCTTCGAAGAAATCGAAGAGCCACACGTATACAAAACAGATGCAAACGAGTAGCTCTCCAGCAGGACAATACATGCTCGGCATCGGAGAGATGGCAGTTGGGGTAGGTTTAATGGCGGCTGGAGCTGCCGCAGAAATTGGATCTTTTGGAACCCTTACAGTAGCCGTCGCCTTCGAGGAAGCGGCAGCTGTGGCGTTGGTCGCCGACGGTTTAGCACGGACAATGCTCAATAAAGACATTTCTTTCGATCGAACCGTCACACCCGCAACTTGGAATAGTTCTGATGCAGCTTGGAAAAACTCTGATGTTTACGCTCCAGATAGACCCCTTCCGAGAGATCCACACACCAAAGAACCTGTTCCTGAAACAGATGCCCCGCATACTGAATTAGGAACGAAAGATGGAGATAAAGGAAAATATCCGCAGGCCAGAGAATTTAATGGCGACGGAAATTGGATTCGGGATATTGATTTTACTGATCATGGTAGGCGACAAAATCATCCATGCCCTCATCAGCATGAATGTTTGCCAAATCCGACTGGCGGAACTCCAAAAAGAGATCCCTTTGGAAAAGAAGTACCTGAGTGGAGTTACGAATGACATCTAGCGGCATACGAATTTCCGATATAAAAGATAACGCCTGCATTCCTCTAGTGGATCTTTTACCTCTTATTAATGGGAGCAAGCTGTATTGGGTGCTTCTATGGCTTGACATTATGCCAAAGAAAGAACATGGCGAATATATCATCGACCTGGAACCAAAAGTCAATAAATCTCCCAATGGATTGAGTTGTTCTTGGGACTTTTTATCGGAATTGGCTGATAAGTTCTATCAAGAGATCGATTTACTCATCATAGGATCTCAATCAGTTCAAAATTTACATCGGTATAAAGACGACAAAGAAATGTATGAAACCTGCGATGTGGTCATCCAAATGATCGATGGAGGTTTTTGGGAGATTTTTTCTTCGGATCCCAATTTAATCGCTAAATTGAAATCTCGATTCCGTAAAACTGAACCGCTTGATGTCGATTTCCAAAAGAGGTTGTATTCGTAAGGATCGGCACTATTTTCCCTTCTTATTATTTTTGGAAGCGGTCGAGGTAGTAGGTCCGCCCCGCTTCGACAATGAGTGGATCGGCGCTCATGTGCCGCTCGCCCCGCCCAGATTGAACGGTGCGGACGCGGAACGAATGGAGCCCTTTTTGTAAAACGAGAAAGATCGACTCCGATGAGGACGCCCGAAGAATCGCGCGACGCAAGAAAGAGCTCGCCCATTCGAGATCGATCTCTCCGATCCCGCTCGCCTGCAGTCGAGTCATCCGCCCGGCGTCGAATCGGCAGTCGGGGAGCAGCTCCAGGCTGTTTTGTTCCTGGCGGAAAAAGAGGCTGCGGATCCGCTTGGCCGTTTCCTGGATCAGAAAAGAGGGATCTTCCCCATCGCCATCTTCAGAGACAAGTCCCTGATACTGGTCATCGAAGAGGCGCGGGATCAAAATATCGGAAAAGCCAGCCCGGCAAAGCGATTCGAGTTCACCCTCTGCTAACAACCTCGCAGCTCCCTTCAAAGGCCCGGGAGTTCGATAGGGGATTTTCTGGCCCAGGCCAAACAGGACCGGAAGGATTTCTTTGAGATCGAAACGGCGAAGGACGAGATCCCAATCCTGATCCTTGCTCACCCCCAAAGAAAGCCGCTCCCAGACTTGCGGGAGGAAAAATTCCATTTCCATCGGAAAAAACATCTTTTCTTTTGGGCGAAGGACACTGCCGTTTACGACCAATCCTTGAGCGGGCAATTTATCGGCAAGCAGTTCAATCCCCTGTGCGCTTCCCTGAAGCCGCAGGCGATAAAAGCCCTCGCAGGCTTTGCCAAAAATAAAGACGCAGTTTTTTTCGAGGTCCTGCTGCAGCGTGAAATCCCGAACGGGACCAGTCAGATGCACCCGCAGATCCAACTGCTCCGCAATGCGGATGAGGGTGGGAAATGCCTCGACCTTGCAGCATGTGCCTGGAATGAGACAGACAGCCCCCGGAGTGTGTGAAAAGGGCTTGAGCCGCTCTGCAATCGCAATCTTCAAGCAATCGCTCCGATCAGCCCGTCCGGGGTGTTTTCGATCAAATCCACTTCGACTATATCGTTCGGCTTGCCCGACGCTTCCGGCAAAGAAACGGGAAGAAAATTCGATGTATGGCCGTTCCCCTCGCTTTCCAAAAGCACCGTCATCCGTCTTCCCACAAAACGGCTGCGCAATGCGTAGCCTGTTTTTTCGGCCAAGCGAAGCAGTTCCTGTTTACGGCGCCGCATGACCTCTTCCGGCACTTGGTTCGGATAGAGAGCTGCCCGCGTCCTTTTCCGAGGCGAGTAGGGAAACATGTGGACCTTCGCGAATTGCA
>CAZVXG010000029.1:0-9629 GCA_964631635.1 uncultured bacterium
TATTGGTCAGCTTCAGCGATCCGTGGACGATTCCTGCCTCGTGGGCATAGTCGAGAGCATCTCCCGCTTGCCGCAGGAGCTGCTCGATCTCTTCTTCAGAAAGCGATTTCCCCTTCAATTGGAGGAACCGGTCGAGATTCATCGTCTCATGGAGCAAATCGACGATCGGATCCGTTACGACAAAATAGCGCCCATCTTGATGGGAGACGTTGTGGATCTTCAAGATATTCGGGTGATCGAGCGCGGCGATTGCCGCTACCTGGGATTCGAAGCGGCGGATGAACAGAGGATCGGCGCAAATTTTTTCAGGAAGAGCTTTTAAGGCAAATAACCGCTTGATGAACCGATGTTCGGCAAGGTAAACCGATCCAAAGGGACCTTCTCCCAATTGCTTTTGTATAGTATAATCGCCGATTGCATCCATAGTTTATGTTTACACCATATAGGATGCGTTTATTTTTAAAAAGCGCCGATTATTTTTCCGAAATACCAAGCCCCGATTGCCAGGACTAAAAACAAGGCGCCCCAGACGAGGTTTGGCATCCAGCGAACTTTGCCGTGCGGCATCCCGCGCATTTCGAGTGTGCCGATTCCATAGGCAAAATCCTGTTTTTCTTGCGGCAAGCGGAACGCGTCTGGATATTCTCTGCACAGCTTATCCGCTTCGAAGCCCAAAAACTGCGCGTATTGCCGGATAAAACCGAGAGCGTAAACGGGAGAAAGGAAATTCTGTGCTCTCCCCTCCTCGATCGCCTGCAGATAGAGGATCCGGATGGAGGTCGCATTCTCCACTTCTTTCAGTGTGAGGTTCATCTCTTCTCGTTTAGAGCGGAACAGATCGCCCATTTTATCGTTCATATGCCTCCGAAGCGTATTCTACCGCATTCACAGAATCTAATGGCGCGCGGTATAGAACTTATCCGACTATTTTGCGGATAGGTTCTCTCGCGCACATTCTATCAACTTGTGCAATTCCCTCCAACGTCTTACAATTGGAGGTGCGTATGAATGCTAAACCATCGTGCTTCACAGCCCAAATCGATCTGTCGATGGCCGAGAAGCTCGAACATGACCTCATGGATCAGGGATTTGAAATCTCACGCCCCCTTTACACTGTCTTTTCCGCCAAGAAGAAAGGGGTTTCGTGTACTCTCTATAAATCGGGCAGCCTGACTGTCCAGGGCAAGGAGATGCACTCCTTCATTGAGTTTTACCTCGAGCCGGAAATTCTAGGCGCTTTCCGCTTCTCTCATCCGTCCGCTCATCTCGACCTGACTCCCCGCATCGGGATGGACGAAGCTGGCAAGGGAGATTTTTTCGGACCGCTCTGCGTCGCTGCCGTCTATGCCGATGCGGAAGGGATCAAACGCTTCTGTGAAATCGGGGTCAAGGACAGCAAGCGGCTAAGCGACGATTCCATACGCAAGATTGCCGCCAAGATCCGCGCATCCTATTCTTATACGGTCATCCGCCTTTTTCCAAAAAAATACAACGAGCTGTATAAGAAATTCAAAAATCTCAACCGCTTGCTCGGGTGGGCGCATGCAGCGGCGCTCGGCGACATGGTCCGTAAAACCGATTGCCACGAGGCCCTACTCGATCAATTCGCCGAAAAGCATGTAATGGAAAGCGCCCTAAAGCAGAAAAAAATCGAAGTCCACCTGCAGCAAAAAGTGCGCGGAGAAGAAGATCTCGTCGTGGCCGCCGCTTCCATCTTGGCCAGAGCTGGATTCATCGAGGGGATGGAGACGTTGAGCCAGGAGTGCGGGATGCCGCTTCCCTTCGGCGCCGCCGCGCAGGTCGTGGCCGCAGGAAAAAAACTCGTTGCCAAATTTGGTCCGGAGATCCTAGACAAAGTAGCGAAGACACATTTCAAAACGATGGCCGATGTTACTCTCTCTTAATCTGGAAAATCTGGTCTTGATCGCCAAAGCTCATGTGCGCTTCGGAGAAGGGTTCAATATTCTCACTGGAGAAACGGGATCTGGCAAATCCATTCTCCTCACAGCAATCCGCCTCATGATGGGAGAACGAGCCAGCTCGGAACTGATCCGCGATGGAGCTTCTTGCGCGATCGTCGAAGCCGAGCTTTCTTCATTTTCTTCAGATTTGGAGTTGGGCATCGATCTTCCGAGACCAGGAGAACCGCTTTCCATCCGAAGGGAGCTCCATCGGTCTGGGAAAAGCCGCTGTTTCGTCCAGGATCAGCTCGTTCCCGCCAACGTTTTGCGCAACCTGACGAGATCCGCAATTGAAATCATCGACCAGAGCAGCTCGCAAATGCTTTGCTCTTCTGACGCTCAGAGGAAGATGCTCGATGCTTTCGCCGATCTCGCATCCGTTACAGCTCTTTTCGCACGATCCTATTCCGAAGAGATCAAGGCCAAAAAACACCTGAAAGCGGCGCTTGAGGCAAGCGCTACTTACGCCCGCGATCTCGAATGGGCTGAAAGCAATCTGAGAATCATTGAAGAAACAGGCCTGCAGCAAGGGGAAGAAGAGCGCTTGAACGAGCAGCATAGCCTCTTGACCCACGCTCAGGAGTTGATCGAGAAGGCAGGCGCTGTGGCCGAAGGACTTGCGGCAGGGGCGCCTCAGATCAAGCGCCTTTCCCATCTTCTCGACGCCGTTTTAAAAGTCGACCCTCGGCTGATCTCCATCGGCCAAAGCCTCAAGTCCGCCGGGATCGAACTCGAAGAAGCGGAAGCGTCTCTCCGTTCCTATCTGGAACAATGCGACGCCGATCCCCGCCGCCTCGCCGCGATAGAAAACCGGATTGCGGCCATTGAGCAATTGAAGCGCCGTTGCGGCCCCACTTGGGAAGACATCGAAAAACAGAAGGTCCATTTCGTCCAGCAAATCGAAAGGCTCGGTTCTCTCGAATCGGAAATCGATTCTCTCAAGGAGCATCTGATCGGGATCGAGCAGGAGAACCGAACAGTTGCGAATCGAATCTCCGAAACGCGAAAAGCCGCAGCCGTTATATTTGCCAAACGAGTGTCAGCCGAACTGAAAAGCCTCAACCTTCCCTATGCCCAATTCGAAGTCTCGATCACACCTTACCCCAAAGACGATGCGTCTTCGAGGACCCTTGGTCCCTACCCCAAAGACGATGCGTCTTCGGGGACCCCGGGGCAGCTTTATATGTCTCCTCATGGCATCGATGCGATCCGCTTCCTCTTTTCGGCCAATCCCGGCCTCGCGGCCATTCCATTGGAGAGCTGCGCAAGTGGAGGAGAACTCTCTCGCCTTTTGCTCGCGATCAAGACGGTCCTTGCTGAAAAAGAAGGCTGCGCATGTCTGGTTTTCGATGAGATCGACAGCAATGTCGGCGGACAGACAGCGGCTATTTTAGGAGAGAAATTGAAAAAACTTTCCGAAAAGAGGCAAATGATCTGCGTCACCCATTTCGTCCAGGTGGCGCGCTCAGCCATGCACCATTTCTCCGTCTTGAAGGAGGAGTGCGAAGGGCGCGCAGTCATTTCAGTACAGCAGCTCCAAAGTTCCGATCGGGAAAAAGAATACAATCGGATGCAGGGCGGTGAACCCAGGCCTTAAGGCTTTAAGGCCTGAGGTTTTGACGATGGGGGCCGAGCTTCGAACTCGGCCTCATCTTGCTTTTGAAAAAAAACCTGCCCTCTGTCGAAGACTTGAAAAAGCGAGGCAGGCAGGGTCTCCTCGGATACGGAGCAATTGAAAAAATCTGACCATCTTTCTATGATGCCGAAGATGGATCGAAAGAAATCCCGATGGATCTTTTCTTTTTTTCTTCTTCTCGCCGCTCCCCTTTTTGGAAAAGAAGAACCGTCCATCTCTTTTTGGGAGTACCATCCTCTTCGCATCGAGGCCAACCTGATCCGGATCGGCAAAGCTTCCGTAGACTCCGATGAGCATGGGCATCTTTTTTTTCGAAAAAACACCGTCTTCACCACCATGCTCGTACCCATCAGCAAGACCTCCTATTTGTTTCCCCGCGTCGGGTGGAATAACTTCACGCTCAATTGGAACAAAAACCCGAAATTCAACGAGACCCATTTCTATTATGCCCAATTTGGACTCATGTTCTATACCATTGGGCTTGAAAAATGGCGTTGGATCCTGCGCGCCGACTATAATCTCGACCTCGAACATTTTAACCGCCCCTCGTACTATGGCCTATTTTCTGCTCTGGTTTGGGGAGCCTATGAACTCCATAAGAAATGGCATTATCACATCGGAGCGACCGGATATTTAGGTTTGGAAGGGGACGTCATTTACCCCATTCTTGGCCTGGATTTTTCTCCGAACAAATACTGGACTTTTGAAGCCATTTTCCCGCTTACTTATTCCATCCAATACAAGCTCAATAAGAGCTGGCGGTTTTCCATCAAAGGACGTCCCCTGAAAGAGCGTTTCCGCGTCGGCAGCCATCAACCTCAGCCCCGCTCGGTTTTCAATTATTCGAGCGTCGGTACCGAGGCGAATATCCACTACGAATTAGGAAGGCGCCTGGAACTCGAAGTCTATGGGGGCTATAATTTCGGCGGGAATTTTTACATCAAGAATCAAACAGGGCATAATCCCCTCTATACCGAGATAGACGGTGCTCCTTACGGAGGCGCAACGGTGGATTTCGGCTTTTAGGGAGTGCACCGAAAAGCGACGAAGCAATCTCTCCCTAAAGCAGCTGAAAAGACTGGAGGAATTTGACAAATGTCTCTTCATCCAGAGCTGGTCTGCGCCCTTCCATCGCGATGAGATAGAGCTTATTTCCCACCATCAGAGCCTGTCCCCGAAAATAGCTCGAAGAGCTTTGCACGAGAAAGTTCAGGGCTGGATGCTGCGCATATTGCAGCAGATTTGCAAAGACGAGCTGATTGTCGGAGTGATGGCCGACGATCCCTCTCAGCAACCCTTCCAACCCCGCCACTTCATGCCCCCCGGCAAGAGGCCGAGGATAAGTGGCGATCAGAAGCAAGAACACTCCTTTGTCTTCGAATGGAGCTAGATAAACGTCGTAATTGAGCCGATCGTTCCCTTCGGATAATTTCAAGGATTGCTGGACGAGCGTTGGCTCTGTTGGAAACCCGATGGCGCATTCCCCGCTTTTTGCATAGAACTGCTTCCAGGCGCCTCCTTCATCCGCATGAACGGAAGAACGGAACAGGATATGGGCCGTCAGGAGGCCGATCGCCAATAACCAAATCCCGATTTTTCTTGCTGTTTGACGATTCATACAACACATCCTTAATGCTTCTTTGTTGCCACTGTTAAAATAGCATCTTCGATAATGAGGGTATTTCCGCCAACTGCCAAGCATTGATACCCCACCAGACCAGTCCGAAGACGATGCCGATCGCGACCCATGACAGCACGATGTTCAGGATCGCACGGATAATGGAAAATTTCTGCACCTCAGCCAAAGCATTGATGAAAATCACAAGCGACCAGATTGCGATGATCACTTTTGCAATCAAGATAGTGAAAAGGATGGCGATCTGTCCGTTTTTCATCGGGTGGCTTTCGGGAAAATTCTGAAATATCGATGAGCCGAATGCGAAGAGGAGCAAGATCCATAGGACAATGCTTAAGATCAGAGGGACGCAGGACCAAGCGTAAGCTGCCCGGACAAAAGAGAAGGTGCCCTGTCCACGCAAGAGCTTGCCGATCCAAAAGACCACCCAGCTCCAGATTCCGAATACGATCATGCCCCAAATCGGAGCGAATACGATCGCAAGAAGGAGGACCGAAAATAGGGACATCGAATGTCCAATCATAAGCGATTGAAAGCAATTCAAGAGAGATAGAAATCCATAAATCCAGGCCAAAGCCCAAAGCCCTCGTTTGGGATTCGAGGCAACGATCGAGGAGATCGTAGCTCGGGGCTCTGTCAGGATCGATAGCCAGGGATTGTTCATAAAAAAACCCAAAAATCTAGAGGCGCTTTTAATCTTGCGCACCCAAGCTGATTGTAGGGTTTTTATCGATTATTAACAATATATGAAACTAAAGTGCTATATTGATGTGACTTGTAAACAAGAAAAACAAAAGAAAATGAAATAATCGAAATGAAAAAGACGTATTTATGTTTCTGCAGCCCCACCGGATCCGGGCACGCACGCTCACGAATTAGTTTGCCCCTGAGAATGCCTATGGCTATTCTTCGGAATCGATGAATTCCTGATCCTCTTCGGATTCGGATAGTACGGAATCATCTAGGGCAAGCTCGTCAGTTTCAAATACTTGCAGTTTCTCTTCGCCCAGGATTTCCTGCGGATTAGATGACGGTTTCTTTTGGGGAACGTCTACCGTATTTGCGGCTAAGAGAAGAGAGGTTGCGGCACACATTAACATAAAAGAAAGACTCCTGTTTAAAATCTGCAGCATAATTTGATTTCCAGAATACTGTCAAGTAAAGAAACATCCTTTTTTTAAGGCGTCTTCCAGAAAAGGATAACGAAAGACGAATCCAGAAGCGAGCAGCTTGCGGGGTTCTACCCGCTGGCTGGCAAGAAGGATCTCATTGGCCATCAAGCCGAGGCTGGCGCGAAGAACCCAGGCAGGAAAAAAGAGAAAGGAAGGTCGATGGAGAACGCGGGCAAGAGTCGAGGCGAAGTCTTTTTGCCGGATCGGATGAGGCGAAACGATGTTCACAGGTCCTGCCAGGGAATCCTTTCTAAGGAGGTACTCCAACGCATGGATCAAGTCGGCCAGCGCGATCCAGCTTATCCATTGGTTCCCGGAGCCTATTTTGCCGCCGAGTCCCAGCCGATAGAAGAAAAGCAGTTTCCCAAGCGCTCCCCCAGCGGGGCCCAAAACCATCCCGAATCGAGCGTGGATCGTACGAGTTCCCCGATTTGCAATGGATCGACTCCCCTTTTCCCATTCGGAACAGACGTGAGCCAGAAACCCATCCCCCTCGCAGCTGCCTTCGGTGAGCAGCTCATCGCCCCGGTTGCCGTAATAACCCACAGCGGAGGCGGAAAGGAAAACGGCTGGCGGACGATGAAGAAGAGCCAAAGACTTGGAGAGAAGGGCGGTGCCCGTCATACGGCTGGAGAGGATCCGGTTTCTCTTGGATTGAGACCAGCGCCCGAATGTGATCGGCTCCCCTGCCAAATGGATGACCGCGTCGAATCCCTCAAGATTCACCGTTTTCCGATTCCAGTCACGAACCAAAGCGACGACTTCGCAATTCTTTTCTTTTAGATGGGCGACCAGGGGCGCTCCGATAAATCCCGACGCCCCGGAAATAAGAACGCGCACTTACTTTTTACAGCAACGGCATTTCGAGCCGCATTTGCAGCCGCATCCACAGCAGTGGCAAAGGAAGCCGATGCCATAAAGACCAGCCAGGCCTATAATCGCGAAGATCACCCGTTCTGCCATTCCCGTATCCAGGCCACCGAAAATCGCAGAAATTACATCGTACTGGAAGAATCCGACAAAACCCCAGTTCAGCGAACCGATGACCATCAAGAGTAAAACGATAAACCGCAACGCTTTCATAAAACAATCTCCTTTCCGTCAGGAGCCTGCCAATCTGGAGAGGCTCTTTAATTTCATGTTAATAGATTTTTTAACTCTTGTCATGAGGAAACTGTATGCTCAGCTTCAAATCATTGCATGTCAAATCCAGAAATGTTAGAATCCCTCCAAATTTATGTCCCAGTTTGATAGACAAGCGCTCGACCATCTGAAAAAGCTCTGCCGCATCGATTGCACGGAAGAGGAAGAGGCTGATATCCTGCACAGCCTTAAGCGCGTGCTTGAATACGTAGGACAATTGAACGAAGTGGAGACTGAAGGGGTAAAGCCCTGCAGCTTTGTCCTTAGCTCGATGGCAAAGAATGAGTTGAGAGAAGATGTTGTCAAAGATACAATGCCCCGCGAACAATTCCTCGACCTGGCTCCCGATCAGATCGCCGGAATGATCCGGGTACCGCCCATCATCAAGACCTTATGAAACCTTTCCATCACTGCTCAGCCTCCGAACTTCGCGAAGCGTTCGTAAAAGGCGAAGCGACAGCTGTTTCGATAGCAGAGCACTTCTTCAAGCGGATTGCAAAACACGATCCATCCTTAGGCGCTTTCCTGAGACAATTGGAACCCCGCATGCTCCTCAAAGCCGAAGCTCTTGATAGGAAACGGTCCCATAACAAACCGCTCGGCAAGCTGGCTGCGATTCCAGTCGCCATCAAGGATAACATGCACATCGCGGGCGAGATCACCACGTGCGGCTCGAAATTCCTGAAGAACTATAAGGCGCCATTCGACGCCACCGCCATTCGCCTGATGGAAGAAGAGGACGCTCTTTTGATCGGGAAAACCAACCTGGACGAATTCGCGATGGGTTCTTCGACCGAGAACTCCGCCTATTTTCCCACCAATAACCCGTGGAATTTAAAATGCGTCCCGGGCGGCTCCTCTGGAGGTTCCGCTGCTGCAGTTGCTGCGCGTCTCGCCCTGATCGGCACTGGCAGCGACACAGGCGGCTCGATCCGGCAGCCAGCCGGCTTCTGCGGGGTTGTCGGGTTCAAGCCTACCTATGGACGCGTCTCCCGCTATGGCCTCGTCGCGTTCGGCTCTTCGCTCGACCAGATCGGCCCCATTACGGCCAACGTGGCTGATGCCGCGCTTGCCATGGAAGTGATCGGACGCGCCTGCCAGCGCGACGCTACCAGCCTCGACCTTCCCCCTGAAACCTATCGATTGAAGCGAGACCTCAAAGACGTCAAGATTGGCGTCCCGACTCGGTTCCTGGACAATCTCAAACCGGAAATCCAAGCCAATTTCCTCAAGGCCGTCGATATCCTGAGAGCTCTTGGGGCCCTCGTCGTCGAGGTCGATCTCGATCTCCTCAAGTACTCGATCGCCATCTATTACATCCTGGCCACCGCGGAAGCTTCGACGAATTTAGCCCGCTTTGATGGGATCCGTTACGGCATTCGGTCTGACAAGGCCAAAACGCTCGAGGAAATTTACGACGCTTCCCGCAAGAGCGGATTCGGCTGCGAAGTGAAAAAGCGGATCATGCTCGGTACCTACGTCCTTTCGGCCGGCTATCAGGACGCTTATTACAAAAAAGCTCAGAAAGTGAGGGCGATGATTCTCGATGCTTTCGAAAAGGCGTACGAGACATGCGACGCCGTGGTCCTTCCCACGGCTCCATCCGGCGCATTCGAACATGGGGCGATCCACGATCCGATCGAAATGTATCTCCAGGACATGTTTACCGTCCCCGCCAACCTGGCTGGACTTCCGGCGATCAGCGTCCCTTCCGGATATGACAGCGCACATCTCCCTCTCGGCATTCAGATTATCGGACCCCAGATGTGCGATGTGTCGGTGATCCAATACGCTTATGCCTATGAACAAGCGACCCGTTTTGCCAAGATTCCTCCGGCGTTTGCAGATGGAGGGAGCGCGTGAGAGAGCTGCCTTACGATTTTTGGGAGGCGGTAGTCGGACTGGAAATCCATGCTCAGCTCAATACCAAGTCCAAAATCTTCAGCCCAGCTCCGAACCATTTTGGAGATGAGCCGAACACCAATATTTCCTACGTATGCACCGGACAGCCAGGTTCTCTTCCCGTCCTCAATAAAGAAGCGGTGAAGAAAGCAGTCCAATTCGGCCTGGCCGTTAAGGGG
>CAZVXG010000030.1:0-9293 GCA_964631635.1 uncultured bacterium
GAAAAAGTGGTAACGCTTAGCGACAGGACAGAAGGAAACATCCTTTATCAGATCGCGGCCATCGAGCAATTTTCCTCCCATACGATCGCTAAAGCGATCGTAAATAAGGCGCTGGAAACATTCAAAACGCTTCCATTGCCTCTCGCTTTCCGCGAAATTCCAGGAAAAGGGGTGGAAGGGGAGGTCGATGGACAGCATTATACCGTTGGTTCTCAGGATTTCATCGAGCAAAGGATTGGACATCCCATGGATCGGTATGCCGAGGAAGGGAAGCGTTTGATTTTCCTGACGAAAGATCATACCTGTCTGGGTTTTTTAGTCCTCAGCGATCGCATTCGACCCGAAGCGCCAGCTCTCATGAAGCAATTACGAGAGGCGGGAGTCGAGGAAATCGCGATGCTGACGGGGGATAGCAGGAAGAATGCTGAGAGCATCGCAAGCCTTGCAGGAATAGAGAGGGTGGAAGCGGAATTGCTCCCTGAGCAGAAAGTGGAGAGGGTGCGGCAGTTTCGAGCGTCCTATCCATACGTGATGATGGTGGGGGATGGGATCAATGACGCTCCGGCTCTTGCGACCGCTACAGTTGGGGTTGCGATGGGGGCTCGCGGAACGGCCATTTCGGCAGAATCTGCCGATATCGTCCTTTTGGTCGACGACCTTTCCAAAGTAGCTGTTGCCATTGCCATCGGACAACGGATGCTCCATATTGCCAAGCAAAGCATCTGGATTGGCATGGGACTCAGCTTTGTTCTAATGGCTATCGCTCTCTTTGGACTGATTCCTCCGCCGCTGGGAGCCATGCTCCAGGAAATCGTCGACGTCGCCGTGATCTTGAACGCGTTGCGCGCCAGATAGGAAAGAACTTTCTAATAGGGAAGCATTTTCTAATGGCTTTTAGCGGCGATCTTTGGCTTGGGATGGGCTGACTCAACTTCCGCGTAGATAGCATGCAATGTTCCCACCATTTTTAGAAAATCGGGCGAGCTATAATCTCTTGGCCTGGGAATTTTATTTTCCAAAATGGTGTGGATTTTTGCTGGATTCGTGCTTAAGAAGACGATTCGATCGGCCATGAAGGTCACTTCATAAATATCGTGCGAAACAATGAGAATGGACTGCAACCCCAATGCATTTTTAGACAAAATGTGGATCACTTCTGACCGAAGACCTTCCGCTGTAAAGGCATCGAGATTACTATAGGGCTCATCCATGAAGAGCATTTCCGGGGTTCTCACCAACGCCCTTGCAATGCCTACCCGCTGTTTCATTCCTCCTGAGATTTCTCTTGGATATGCCTCTTCGAATCCATCGAGTCCAATGAGAGAGATGATATGTTTTGTTTTTTTCTTCATTTCCTCAGCGGTTACATGGTAGGCTTTCAATGCGATCTCAATATTTTCTCGGACCGTCATCCAGGGATAAAGGGCAAAATTTTGAAAGATCATCGAATTTCCAGGCAGTAGACCTTCGCATTTTTTCCCGTGGTAAAAAATTTCACCCTTTGTGGCTGGAATGAGCCCCGCGATGATCCGGAGCAGGGTCGATTTACCGCATCCCGAAGGCCCGATCAGGGCAAGGACTTCATTCGGATGTAATGCAAAGCTGATATTTTCCAAAACGCGAAGAGACTGTCCGCTTGGCAGCAGAAATTCTTTGCAGATATCTTTAACTTCGAAAAGAGACTCGTTAGACATTGATTGCAAATCGTTTTTCAGAATAATGGTAAAGTCTTAGCCATATGCCAAAATTAATAATAACAACTACAACAACTAAAACAACGATATTGGCAGCTAAAAGGGATATATCGTTGTTTTGAGCTGCCAAGCTGATTGAGGAGCCGATGCCAGGGGTCGTCAATATCTGATTTTTATAGCTCACATATTCAGAAACAATACTCGCGTTCCAGGCCCCTCCAGACGCAGTGACAATCCCGGTCACCAAATAGGGAAATACTGCAGGCAAATTGAGCCAGAAGAATCGCTGTCTTCGGCTGAATGTAAAACTAGCCGCCACTTCCCTTAAGTCAGACGGCATAGCCCTTGCTCCGGCAATCACATTTAAAAAAATGTACCAAAAGCTCCCCATCAACATTAAGAAGATGCTGCCGATCCCTAAGGGGATGTCCGCAGCTTGAAATAATAGAATCACAACAGGAAAAAGCAAGGTTGCAGGAAATGAGGCGCCCACTTGAATAAAGGGCTCCAAAGCAGCGGAGCATTTTTCTGACAATCCCACAAAAAGCCCCAGGGGCAGAGCGATTGAAACGCCTATGCATAAGCATACGAATACTCTTCCTAAGGTCAATAGCAATAGTTCAGAGAGATGGAACCATTGGTTCAAAGAGACATCTCTAACCAATAGAACCACGGAGCCAACTGCGCTTATCAATAACCCCAAAAAAATAACCAACAAAGCGCGGCTGAAGATTAGAGCGGCAAGTCCCTTAGAGGCTTTCCGGTTTTTCACTAAATTTTGAATGTCCCGGCTCAAAAACTGAAACAACGACCGAATGGCTAAAATTAAATAAGAATTTTTCAAGACATTTAAAAACCACGTTTCGGTGACGGCAGCAGGACCTGTCTCTTCGATGCGAAATTTCTGGGACCAGACTACGAGGGGCCGCCACACAATCTGATCCAAAAACACGATCAATGCGATCATCGCCACGACGGCCCAGATCATAGCTCCCACATTTCCGTTCTTCGCAGCGACATTCATATAGGAACCGAGTCCTGGCAGTTGAAAATCTCTTTTCCCAAGCGTAAAAGCCTCATTAACCATCAGTAAAAACCAACCGGCTGCCATGCTCACGATGCTGTTCCAAACCAAACTCAAGGTGGCGCATGGCAGCTCAAGGAAGCGAATTTTTTGCCATGCGCTTAAATTATAAGCAATGGCGCACTCAGTTTTATCCTCTGGGATTGTTCGAATCGCATGGTATACGCTGAAGGCCATATTCCATACTTGAGCAGTAAAAATCAGTACGATGGCGGCCAATTCCAATCCCACGTTGGTTTTCTGAAAAAGATTCACGAAGACAAGGATGATGCCGGGCAAAAAGCCTAAAAATGGGATGCTCTGGAAAATATCTAAGAGAGGAATGAGGATCTTCTCGGCCACGCGGTCTTTAGCCGCCCACAGCCCACACAGCACTCCAAAGCTTAAGGAAAGGAAAAAAGCTGCAAGTCCGCGCGTTAGAGAAAAAAACGTATATTTGGGCAAATACCAGGGAGACAGGTGAATTTCTATTTTCTCTTGATAAGGACCAAAGAATTCCCTCGCGTAAAGGCTAAAGCCAAAGGCAATACCCATTGCCAAAGCGACCAAAAAGACATCTGCTAAATAAGGCGGGATTTTAGCCCTTGAGGCTTTATGTAGCCTGTATCCAAAAAAGGAGGGTCTCCGTTGGATTCTCATAATACATCCTTAATACGGCTTGAGGGTATTCTTTGAAAGTGGATTCAGGTAGGGAAGAACCTATCTAATGCATATTGCCCATCATATTGTAATTCAGATGGTCCATTACCCAGATTGAGAAAACAACGATGATGATAACTATGGAAATAGTCGAAACAAAAATAAGTAAATTCCATCGCGGTCCTTTCTCACCCCAGACATTTAGGAAGCAGATGGACTGAACAATGAATTGCAGGATGGCAAGAATGAAAAGAACAGCGACGGTCATCCGCATCTCTGTGTGAAAGAAATCGGGACGAAAGATAATAAAAAATGCCGTTAACGTTAGTATAAGGGATGCTACAAACCCGACAATGCGCGAAACAAGCGTTTTATGCATAGGATGTCCTTTTCATAACAGGTGGCCGATCCCGTAGACAACGGTAAAAATAAAGATCCATACGACGTCCAGGAAATGCCAAAAATAGGCCAGTCGGAACATCCGGGAAATATCGGAAGCCAAAAGTCCCCGAAATGGAATGCGCAACAGGGCAACGAGCATCCACAATAATCCTACGGAAATATGCAATCCATGGGTGCCCACCAATGCAAAATACGAAGAGAGAAATGCGCTTCGCCGCCAACTGGCCTCTTGGCCGACCAATTCGGAAAATTCTGTCAATTCGAGATAGAGGAAAGACAATCCCAGTGCAATGGTCACCGCGAACCAGAAAATGACCTGGCTGCTTTTTTTACGAACAACTGAATAGGTTGCCAGGGAGCAAGTAAAACTGCTCGTAAGCAGGATGAGCGTTTCTTCCAATGCGAATGGGACATGAAAAAGCTCTTTGGCCGAAGGCCCCCCGAAGGTGCTGGTCCGCAGAACAGCGAAAGCTGCAAAAAGGACAGCAAAAATCACGAGGTCGGTCATCAGATAAATCCAGAACCCGAAAACTTTTGTGTCGCTCTCCATACTTAACCTCGTGCTCTCGATGCCTCGATACGAGCGACTTCGGCGGCGCTCAGCACATATTCTGTATCTTCATCTAAGGAACGGATAATGACGCAAGCAATGACTCCGACGAGGCCGAGGAGGCCAAGCCAGAGAATATGCCAGACGAAAGCAAACCCCACCAGGAAAGCAAATCCGGATATATAGATCCCCATCCCAGTGTTTTTGGCCAATCGAATGTCTTTATATCGTTTATCTGGCTTATGAGCGCTTTTTTTCATCTCCCAAAATGCATCGCGCGTCGTTACGGTGGGAATTGTCGCAAAACTATAGAAAGGAGGCGGCGATGAGGTGGCCCATTCGAGCGTCCTTCCGTTCCAGGGATCTCCAGTCGTATCCAGATGGCGTTTTCTTTCTCTAATGCTGACTATGATCTGATAGATTTGGGTGCTGATGCCGCATAGAATAATGATAAATCCCAAGGCTGAGGTGATGAAAAACGGCTGCCAGCCAGTCGATGCAGCGTAGTGATCGATCCTTCGCGTCGCTCCCATGAATCCTAAAAGATAAAGAGGAACGAAGGAGACGAAAAATCCGACCACCCATAACCAAAATGCCAGTTTGCCTAACCGTTCATCGAGTGTAAAGCCCGTAATTTTAGGAAACCAATAGGTAACGCCTGCAAAAATTCCAAAAAACGCCCCTCCGATGATCGTCGTATGGAAATGAGCGACCAGGAATAAACTATTATGCACCTGAAAATCAGCCGGTGGAGAGGCCATCAAGACTCCGGCCATTCCTCCTAGCGTAAAGATGCAGACAAAACCCATAAACCAATACATAGGGGTCGCGAAATGGACCCTCCCTCTCCACATAGTGAGCATCCAGTTGAATACCTGGACCCCCGTTGGGATGGCAATCAGCTCTGTCACAATGCCGAAGAACGAGTTCACGTCCGCTCCGGCGCCCATGGTAAAAAAGTGGTGCAGCCATACCAAAAATGAAAGAAAAGTGATGGCAATCGCCGCTGAGACCATAGAGACATATCCGAAAATCTTTTTCTGCGAAAAAGTGGCGACGATTTCCGAGTACATCCCCCATGCCGGTATGACCAGGATATACACCTCGGGATGGCCCCACATCCAAATGAAATTAAAGTACATCATTTGATTGCCGCCTCCTCCTATGGTAAAGAAGTGCATGCCGAAAAAGCGGTCGAGCCAAAGTAGAAATAACGTTGCGGTAAGCACGGGGAATGCGGAAATGATAAGAACCGTACTGCATAACGAGGTCCAGGTGAAAAGGGGCATTTTCATCAAAGTCATTCCCGGCGCCCGCTCTTTAAATATCGTGACCATAAAGTTAATTCCGGCAAGCAGACTGCCGAGCCCCGATAGCTGCAAGCTCCAAATCAGATAATCGACTCCGACGCCAGGGTTGAATTCAAATTCGGATAAGGGAGCCACAGCCAGCCAACCTGTATTGGCAAAATTTCCCCCGATGACAAAAAACAAATTAATCAAGATTGCACCTGCGACATAGAGCCAGAAACCGAGGGAATTCAGGAAGGGAAAAGCCAGATCGCGGGCCCCAATTTGAAGCGGCACAATCCAATTCATGAACCCGAAGAAAAACCCCATGGTCACAAAAAATACCATGATGTCGCCATGCGCCGTAAAAATCTCTTGAAAATGGGTCGCGGAAAGATAGCCTTGCGAATCTGCGGCAATCGATTGCTGAAGCCATACCATTCCCGCATCGATCAATCCGCGGAAGAACATGACCATCGAAGCGATCATATACATGGTGCCGATCTTTTTGGGATCGGTGGATGTAAGCCACTCATCCCAAAGCCAATTCCAACGCTTCCGTTTCGTCAGGATTGTTGCAATCGCCAGAGCGACGATCGCGATCGTAGCTGTGGCTCCGATCGTGTACCAATGGTGCGGCAGCGCGTCTAAAGTCAGTTTTCCAGAAATGAAGTGTTCCATGATGTTTCTGCAGGATGCATATATTTCATGACGATTTCATTAAATAAATCTTTTTCTGCGTAGGAATAGAGCGCGATCGGATGCTTCTGGGAAGGTTTAGCAAGTTCGGTATAAGCGCTATGGGTGAGTCGCAGAGGCGATCGTTTTACTTCTTCCACCCAAGCATCAAAATCAGATCGGGAAGTCGATTTTGCAACAAACGTCATATCAGCGAATCCTTTTCCATTGATTTCAGCAGCTCTGCCTGTATAAACACCCGACTCATCGGCCATTATGTGAAGTTGCGTGATCATTCCTGTCATGGCATAGATTTGTCCGCTAAGCTGCGGAAGCCAAAACGAGTTCATCGGAGAGCCATCTGCCGCAAGTGACAAGTGAATCGGAGTACCTGCTGGAAATTGAAAAAAACTCACTGTTGCGATCCCTTGTTCTGGATAAATAAATAACCACTTCCAATCGAGAGCCACCACCTGGATCGCGAGCGGCTCCACTTCACTGCTGAGAGGTCTATATGGATCCAGTTGATGCGTAAACTTCCAGGTTATGGGCGCCATGGCGGCAATGATGATGGAAGGGATTATCCATAGGATCAGTTCTTTGAACACTCCGCCCTTAGTTTCCGGCTCGTATTTTGCTTTTGAATTTTTAGCGCGATATTTCCAGGCGATCGCAAATAGCAGGATAAAGGTCGGAACAACGATGATCAGCATGAGAAGAATGACCGTATTAATGAGATTCAGTTCACTATGCGCAATGATGCCTTTAGGATGAGTAATTAAAGAGCCGTCGCTTCTCAATACGAAAAAAATGGCAAGCGCCATGCTCATGATTGCAAGTATGCCTATTGCGAATTTGATTCTTTTCATGTGCTGCATGAAATATATCTATAGAATTTAAATCAATTTGAAGGATAGAAAAAAAATTCTATGAACCAGGGCCTTAAGGCCCTGATTTTTCAAAAGCAGGATGGGTCAGAGAAATTGAAAATGCTGATCGACGACAGCTGCTTTCATGCACCACATCATTTCGAAAAACATGGTTCTTGCAGTTTTTTCTTTCAACCGTTAATACGAATTTAAAAAAAGGGGGTTTTAACATGTCAAGATTTTCAAAAGACTATTGCTATCAGGCGTTTCGTATCTTGCAATTTGCATTCATCGTAGCGCCAATTCTCGCGGGCCTCGATAAGTTTTTTTATTTGCTCACTGACTGGTCGGATTATATCTCTCCATTCGTAATGAGAATCATCAACGATCACGATCGCGGCTTCATGATGTTCGTAGGCATCGTTGAAATCATCGCAGGTGCTGGTATCTATTTTAAACCGAAGATATTTTCTTATATTGTCGCTTTGTGGCTTCTCGGAATTATTGTTAATCTACTACTCACTGAACAATATTTTGATATCGCTCTACGAGATCTTGGTTTACTGCTCGGAGCTGTCTCATTAGGAAGCCTTAGCCAAAAATATGCATGAGCGAATCGGTTGGTAAAGAAATATTCACGATCGGCCATTCCACGTGTTGGTCTTCTAAAAGCTCACAATATTGAAATGCTGGTCGATATTCGGACAGTGCCAAGATCTCGATACTGTCCGCAATTCAATCAGGTCGCGCTAAAATCGGCATTGAAAAAAGACACATCTTTATCCTCTTCGAGGAGACTCGGCTCTTAAGCAGGGCGAGCGCATCAAAAAATAACATCCGCAGTTCTGAAGTTTAATTTTGAGAAAGGGTATTAAATCTGTCAAAGTAAGCACACTTGTTGACGAAAAGGTTTGCGTCTCCGGAATGATTTTGAATTCGACAAAAAATGAGGAATGCCCTATTTCTGTTTGCAAAGGAATTTTCCCAATGGGAGTGTTAGATGAATAAAGAACTGATTAAATTAGCGGTTATAGGGCTTGCGTTAGGTTGTGCCGTTACCAGCTGTGCATGCAGCAAAGAGGAAACAAAGCAATCCAATGAATCCAGCAGCTCTGGCAAGACGGGCTGTAAGGACAATAACGAACCCAAATCCAGCTACTCCGGCAAGACGGACTCTAAGGACAATAACGAATCCAAATCCAGCTACTCCGGCCAGCATGGTGATAATGGCAATAAGTGAAGGCGCAGGATCGATGGATGCAAATTAGTTTTCGGGCCCTCTTGAATGGACTTGTCCTAAATATTTAGGCAGTTCCAAGCCAGCCATGGACGCTACGTCGTGCAGGGCAGGTAAGGACTTGACGAATTGGCTGATGAAGTTCGAAGTGGAAGATCCTCCGCCTTTATGATCGGGATTTGAGCCGCTGTCCCAGACGGTGATCTTGTCGATCTTGATGTTCTTGATCGCTTCCGTTTGCAGCTTCACGATCTCTTCGAGTTTTTCTATGAGGAGCATGGTAGAGGCGCTTTTCGCATCGTCGCTGCAAGCGGCAACGAGCTGTTTATAGCCTTTGGCTTTGGCGTCCAAAAGTTTTTGGATCCCCTCGGCTTCGGCTTGCTTGATCGACAGAATTGCCTCGGCTTCCCCTTTGGCGATCAAGACGTTCCTTTGCGCTTCCGCCTCAGCGTCGATCTGGATTTTCCTTCTCTTGATTTCCTGAGGGACGATTTCCTCGGCTTCAAGAAGCTGGGTTTGAGCTAGCGCCCGCGCTCGTTGGATTTCGGCTTCGGCCTGTTGTTTTGCGACTTGAGCGAGCTGGGCAGCTTCTGCTTCTTTTCGAGCGAGGGTAGCATTCGCGTGGGCGATCTGAGCCTTCGATTCGTTTTCTCCTTTGACCGCATCTGCATGAGAGGAGGCCACCGAGACGCGGCGGTCTCTTTGGGCGAGAGCTTGGCCGATCTCCCCTTGCTTTTCTTGTTCCGCAACGTCGACTTTTGCCTGGTTGACAGCGGTGGCGGAAGCCTTTTTGCCGATGCTGCCGATGTAGTCCGATTCGTCGGTAATATCGGTGATATTGACATTGAGCA
>CAZVXG010000031.1:0-8937 GCA_964631635.1 uncultured bacterium
GGTGGCTCAGCGTAAAGATGGCGGCGAGGCTGCCGAATAGGCAGCCGAGCGTTCCCATCGCAACGCCGCAGATGGCAAAAATCGCGGCGATGCTGCGGAATGAAGCGCCCATCGATTGGAGGATGGCGATTTCTTTCTTCTTGTCGTTGACGAGCAGAACGAGCAGAGAAATAATGTTGGAACAGGCGACGACGAGGATGATGGAAGCGATGAGAAGGAGAAGCGTCCTGTCGCTTTGGAATTGCAGCATGAGGTCTTTGGAAAATTCAAAATTCTCATAGGTGGCGATTTTCCAATAAGAGGAGATGCCGGCTCTTGAGAATCGCGCTGCAATTTCTGAGGCTGCCTCCGGCGCTTTCGAGAGATCGTCGACCCAGACGAAGATCCCATTCGTAGGCGTTCCATCGGGCGAGAAGGTTTGGTTGGCGACAGAAATGGAGCGGGTCGCAGCAGCTGGAACGAGGACGCATTTATTCCCGATCGCAAGGATTCCAGGATCATAAAAACCTGCTACCTGAACCCAGAGCCGTTGCTCTTGAGATGAGGCGGCAGACGGCGCAGCAAAACTCAAGGTGCCCCGATCGCCGCAGCAGGCCCCGCTATCGCGGTAGCTTTTCGGGAGGAAGATCGGAAGATCGGATTGGAAAGAAGGCAAGCAGAGTTTCCCTCGCACAAAGTAGGCGTAAGGAGGGAGCGCAGGAGGAAGGACGTCGAAATCGATCGGCTGATCTTCTGCTGGAGAGATGAGAGAACGGAGGCGGGGATTCTGATCGGATAGGGAGAGGAGATAGGTCATTTGAGAGAGATAGGTGATTGGGCCCTCCGATCCTTGGGAGTGGAGGGCGATGCGAAGCAGGGCGCCGCTGATCTCGTAGTCCTGATAGGCGAGGCCGGGAATTTTTTGTTGAAGGGAAGATAGTTCGGAAAAGGCGCTTTTCACCGGGTCGAGCAATTGGCCGTCGCTATTGCGGTCGGGCTGCATCCAGTAGAGAGGGATCTCGAGATCCGTGTCTGCAGAGTAGGGATCGGATCGTTCGCTCTGATTCTTTTCCCCGATCGTTTTTAAAGAAAAATTAGAAGCGGCGGAAAGGCTATCGACCCGATAAAAATAAGAGGCGTAATAGGCGTCGGTAGGCGTGATCCGGATAGGTGCGTGGAGCGAGGTGAGTTTCTGCAGCCAATTCTTCTCCATCCCGCTCGTCACGGAAAGAAAGACCAGGACAAGCCAAATCACGAGCGAGATGACGAGAACGGATAGTCCTGAGATGAGGGCAGTCGAAAGCGATTTTTTTCTTGGGATGAGATATTTTAGAGCGACCTGCAACTCGAACAAAGAACCTGTCTCACGAAGAATTATTTCGCTTCTTTAAAGACGACGTGTTTGCGGAGAATCGGGTCGAATTTTTTCAATTCGATCCGCTCTGTGGTATTGCGCTTATTCTTTCTTGTCCAGTAGCAAGCGGTTGACTCGGTGCTTTTCAAACGGATATTTTCGCGCGCGCCTTTTTTTGCCATAAGAAATCCTCGATTTTATCTGGGTATAGTATAGAAACGATCGTTTTTAAGCAATCGGGATGCGGGTTTGGACGTCCAGATCGAGTGGATCGCCGATTCGATTTTGAAGGAATTTGTGATAGCCGAGTCCGGCAATCATCGCCGCGTTGTCCAAAGAGAGGTTCTGAGGGGGCCAAAAAACAGGGAGAGCGGCGGAGAAACATTCCGTGAAGAGCATCCGAAGGCGCCGATTATTGCAAACGCCTCCGCCGAGATAGATGGCTCGGCAGGGGAAAGTCTGAATAGCCAGGGCGGCCTTGGCAGCCACATCGGAAAAGGCTGTTTCCTGAAAGGCCGCAGCGGCATCGGATTTTTCCTGCTGGCTCAAATTTCTGTCTTTAAGAGCATAGAGGACGCTTGTTTTCAGGCCGCTGAATGAGAAGTCGAGGGGGCTCCGTTTCACGCGTCCGGCAGTGAAGGAAAAGCGCTTGGGATCGCCTTTGAGCGCAAGCTGTTCGACGCGGGGACCTCCGGGATAAGAGAGACCGAGAAGCGTTCCTACCTTGTCAAACGCTTCTCCGATCGCATCGTCGACGGTAGTCCCGAGAAGTTCGTAATGGCCGACATTTAAAATTTTGACTAAGAAGGTATGGCCGCCGGAAAGGACGATTCCAAGTGCAGGGAAGAGCCATGAGGGTTCAGGGACCCCCATCAGGGCGGCGTAAAGATGGGCTTCGACATGGTTGACTCCAACCAACGGCTTATTCCAAGCGATTTTGAGCCCTTTGGCAGCCTGCATGCCGATCAAGAGCGCTCCGATCAGGCCAGGGCCCTTGGCGACAGCGATCGCATCGATGTGGCAGCCGGGGAGAATCGCCTCGGCAATTACGGGGAGAATCGCGTCGATATGGCGCCGGCAGGCAAGTTCTGGGAAAACCCCTCCGTAACGCTCATGGATGTCCGCGGAAGTTGCGATGACGTTGGAGAGGATCTCGCGTCCATCTCGAACCAGGGCAGCTCCAGTCTCATCACAGGTGGTTTCAATACCTAATAGAATCATATCCCGTTATACCGCGCGTCGTCATCTTTTGTGAATTTTGTTGAGCATCTTTTGCGTCCCAGCGCATTGCTCGCTCTTGCAAACTTTCTAAGTTGGCTGCGAGCTGGCGCAACGCTACTGGTTTTGCAAAATCTGCTGTCAAAATTCACAAAACCTAACGGCGCGCGGTATTATAGTAATGAAAAAAGGCTTCCGGAAGGAAGCCTTTTTTGTCTTGAACGAATCACTTGAGCTATGTCTACGGCTGGTAGTCGGTCTTGTTAAACAGGTAATTGTAAATAGAATGGGCCGCATTGCCGATTCGCTCGCCTGTGCATTCCCATACTGTGGAGGCCATTTGAGCCATGAATTGTTCCGCGGGCTGGGACACTCCGAAGTAGTGAAGAGTACCAAGACCTGCAGCTGCGCCGAGAGCGGCTCCGGCTGCGATATGGGTTTTCTTCCATGGGTTCGGCGCTTTCAATTCCAGAGGTTCCTCTAGAACTTCCAGTTCTGGGAGTTCATTCTCGGCAGATTCGACAGTATTCGCCAACATCAGTTCCTCTGCAGCCAGCTCGTAGAGATTGGCGGAAACGCTGATGCTTGGGCCGATCTCGACGACGACATCGCTCTCTGCTGGAGCAGTCGATGCTTGCGGATGGAGCAGATTGTAGACTTTATTGCCGAGGTAGATCCCCATGTTTTGGATTGTTTTGGCGAGGTTGGCGAGTACTGTCCACGCCGCTCCTGCAACGCGGCTGACGATATTCTGGCTCGATGCGTAGGCATCATTGAAGTCCTTGCGGAAACAGACTTCATAATAACCCCATTTGCTTTGGCTGCTTTGGCTGCCTTGGATTTGCGTTGCAGGATGGAGAGCGACCTGATCTGAACAAGAAATAATTTTTTGCATAGTGTTTTCACCTTTTTTGAATTTATATTTTCATTCCGACACACAGTTTAGCTGTAAACGGAATAAACGAAAATAGTAAAAATTTTTTAAAGAAAAAGTAAAGCCTTCCAGAATTAAACGGTATTCATTTTACAATATCAAGCCCGTTTTTTGTCCAGTAAAAATTTATTGTCTTGGACGGAAATGAAAAAAAGGCTCCAGGTGGAGCCTTTTATCGAAAAAAACCAATTCTGCTACGCAGATGCGTAGTTTCCAGAGTATGAGTCTAGGTCTAGCCTGCGTAGTATGGGAGGTAGGAGAGTTTTGGGAGGTCTGGGAAGGATGTGAACTTTGAGTTCAGGACCAAATAGGCAACTCCTCCAATCGCGACAAGCGCTGCAACGGTTCCCGCTGCAATTTGACGTTTGCTCAATTGCGTCGAAGCGGCTTTTGGTAAAAAGGCTGTGTCGACGCTATCCAGCTCAGGAAGTGCTTGCTCGGCAGATGGAAGCGGAGCGCATACTTCTTCAGGTGCTTTTTCCAGGGTGCCTGGAAGCGCATTTGAAACGGGTACATCCGCCGCTGCCTGGAGCGACTTTTGAGACAATGCTTTTACGATCCGGCCTACTGTTTGCCCTATCCAGATGAGTGGCAGGATGCCTGAACCGAAACCCAAAATATTCATCGCTACTGCGATGATCGCTTTTGCAACGCCTGCAAGCCGAGACTGACTTTGCTGATAAGCCTTGGTAGGCGAAAAGTAAAGATACTGCTGCTTTTGAACTGGCGCCACAGTTTGCGGAGCAGCGCTAGTTAAAATTATTTGTGAACTCATGGTTTTTCTCCGTTTGTTATTCTTATTACAGTTCCATATTTTACACGTTATTATTAATAAAGTAAATGAACAAATAATCTTTAATTATTAAAAAATCAATAACCAATTTTTCAAGTTGTTTGTGTATATACCATATTGTAAATAAATTTTAAATTATGGTTTTTTGACCGCTCCGGCAGCGTCTGCATCGACGATCCAGAGGGCTTTATTTTGGGGGGTGCCGATGCGGCTGGCGGGCCAGGAGGAAACGATGGGGGCTTCCAGGATTTTGGCGACGATCTCCCGTTTGCCGCTCCCCAAGGCATAAATCACAGCGCGGCGGCTCTGCTCGATGCAAGGAAAGGTCAGGGTCATCCGCCAACTAGAGCCAGTTGCAAAACTCGTTTCCTTGCGCAAATTTGATGATTTTGGCATCTGAGGCAGATGAATGGCGGCGACAAGGCCATCCTCGATGTTCAAGGATTTCGTATTAGGAAATAGAGAGGCGGTATGCCCATCTTCGCCCACTCCGAGCATGACGAGATCGAACAGGGATTTCCCGAGGAGATGGCGGATCTTTTCCTCGTAGGCTGCCGCATTCTTTTCGATCTGGCCTTCAGCTTCCATGCGGAAGATTTGTCCATTTGGGATCGGGAGATCCTTGAGGCCGCTCTCCATCGCCATGCGGTAGTTGCTGTCGGGATGATCGGGTGGAACAGCTCTTTCATCGCTCCAGAAGAGAAAAACCTGGTCCCATGCCACGCCTTTGGATTGCGCTAGCAATTGATAGATGGCCTTCGGAGTCGATCCGCCGGAAAGGGCGACTGCAAATCTCCCTCTTTGTTGGATCGCGCGTTGAGCTGAATGGACCCAATGTTCCGCTGCGAACTGGATCGTCGCTTCCGCTTTGCCAGGAACAATGAGATCCCGCCGTTCATCCCACGATTCTATACCGGTCGTCAACATAATTTGTCTTGATCCAGGATTTTTAATTCTTCCAGCATGGCGAGATAGTGGAGGCTTGTTCCCTTGGTGCAGATCTCTTTCACAAGAGACTGTCCGGTCACTGTCCGCCCGAGCAGGAATTGATAGGGTAATTCGCATTTTTCTAGAGTGGAGATTTGAATTTTCACCTGGTGGCATTGGTCTGGAATACGCCTGGTTTCGTAAGAGATTCCGTCGGAGGTTTGAAAATCTATAGCGATGACGGTGCCGGGGCCTAATTCCTCCCAGTTCTCCGATTGGATCTTGACGTCGATCCCGCGGAACTGGAAGTAGAATTCAGGACTGGCTTTCAGAAAGTTCCAATGCAGGCGGCTGGAGAGCCAGGCGACCAGGTACACGGCTTGAATCTTAAGATGGCAGAAAAATTCTGTTTCTCGATTATTGTAGCTAAGTTTTGCCAGACACAAGCGGTTGAGCGCAGCGAGGCGGTCCGGAGAATCGAATAGGGAAGAAATCAGATCGCGCCATCCTTCGGTCCGCGCCCAGTTGAGGTCGGCGACGTCGATGCCGGTTTTCCGTTTCAATTCGAGAAGACTATTGGCGAAGGCGAGCAGGTTGTCTGTCGATTCGGAATCGAAAATGATTCTGGTGGCAAGGCTGGAGAGGGAAGCGAAGAGGGGATGGGGTTTGCTGGGATCCTCTGTCCAAAGGAGATAGATGGGTAGATCTGGAATGAGATGCGGGAGGATGAGAAAGGGGACGCGCGTAAGTTCAGGGCCGCCGACGCCGATGTCGATCTGATCGCAGGCGATGCCGCTTTCCTCGCCTTGCGGGATGACGACGGAAATCGCTGTTTTCAAATAGGGGTGCGAAGAATCGGGATCGTAGGAGATGAATAGGGTGCGGCAGGGGAATTGTTCGACGACTTTCTGAACGATATTGCGAACGTAGTCGGTACGGGAAGAGAGGCGGTTGAAGACAACGAGATTGAAAAGAGAGGCGCGGATTTTATTTTTTTTTGCGAGCCCTTCCCAAAGGGCTATGAGCTCAGGCTCGATCTGGGAAGGCTCGATGATTCGTTGCAACGCTAAAGCAGGCTCGGTCACGGCATCCTCCAAACTCTGCCGTCCCTCGCGATCATCTCCTCAGCGGATTTAGGACCCCAGCTCCCAGATGGGTAATTGGGAAAATCTTTCGGAGGATGGGACGCCCAATAGTCGAGCAGGGGAGTAAAAATATCCCAGGACTGAGCGACCTCGTCAGAGCGGGCAAAGAGGGTGCTGTCTCCGATGATGCAATCCCAGATGAGCCGTTCATAGGCTTCAGGAGGAGCCTGGCCGAAATAAGAGCCGTAGCGGAATTCCATTTTCACGGGCTGAATAGGGCTGCTCGGTCCGGGGACTTTGCAGTTGATCTTCATGGCGATTCCTTCGTCGGGCTGAATGCGGATGGCAAGGACGTTGAGTTCGTTCTTTTTGCCGCCTTGCTGGAAAAGGACGCCGGGCGCGTCTTTGAACGCCACGGCGATTTCAGTCACCCGCTTCGGAAGCCGCTTGCCTGCTCTGAGATAGAAAGGGACTCCGGCCCAGCGCCAGTTGTCGATATGGAGCTGCAGCGCTACGAAGGTTTCAATGGGGGAGGAAGGAGAGACGTCTTTCTCCTGGCGATAGGGGATAGCCGCTTCCCCGTTGATGAAGCCGCTTCCATATTGGCCGCGAACCACATTGCGTTCGAGATCCGTTGGATCCAAAGGCCGGATCGATTGAAGGACTTTGACTTTTTCGTCGCGGATGGCTCCGGCGCTTAGAGAAACGGGAGGTTCCATCGCGACTAAAGAGAGGAGCTGCATCATGTGATTCTGGACGATATCGCGCAAGATCCCCTCTTCTTCGAAGAAATGGCCCCGCGTCCCGATTCCAATGTCTTCGGCGACGGTGATCTGGACGTGGTCGATGTACTTGTAATTCCAGAGGGCTTCGAAAATGGAGTTGGCGAAGCGGAAGACGAGGAGATTCTGGACCGTCTCTTTTCCCAGATAGTGGTCGATCCGGTAGGTTTGCGATTCATCGATGTGCTTGGCGATGTCCACTTGCAGCGCAGCGGCTGAACTTGCGTCGCGACCGAAAGGCTTTTCGATGATCACGCGAGACCAACGGTCGGCGCTCGCTTGTGGATCGTAGATAAATCCGTGCTGGCGCAGCTTTTCGATGATGATGGGGAAGTACTTGGGCGGGACGGAGAGATAGAAGATGCGGTTGCCCCGAGTGGCATAACGGCCGTCGAGCTCTGTCAAAAAGCGGGCCAGGGATTGGTAGCCGGCGTCCTCGTCAAAGTTGGAAGCGCAGTAAAAAATCTCTTCCTGAAAATGCTTCCAGAACGCTTCGTCGATGGGCTTGACGCGAGAATAATTGGCGACGTCTTCCTTCAGTTCTGCGCGGAATTCCTCATGGCTTTTTTTCTTCCTTGCAAATCCAACCAGGGCGAAATTGGGAGGAAGGAGTCCTTCGCGGCCCAGATTGTAAAGGGCAGGGGCTAGCCGCCTGCCTATAAGATCTCCAGTCGCCCCGAAAATGACGACGATACAGGGATCGATATTCCGGGAGCTTCGCCCTCCCTCTTCAAGGGGATTATTCTTCATCTTGATTCCTAATCCATCTATGGCGAATCGCCGCTGTTTTTGTCGAGGTAAGTTTGAAGAAGAAGCGCAGCTGCGCTCATATCGACAAGAGCCGCCCGCTCTTTTCTTTTCAGCGATAGTTCCCTCAAGCTTTGATCGGCCTGTTTGCTCGACAACCGTTCATCGCACAGTTCGACCGGGATACCGAGCGCTGATTCCAGATCTTTCGCGAAGCGTTCGGCTGCGCGGGCCATATCGCCTTTTTCGCCGCTCATCAGCAGGGGGAGCCCGATGAGGATCTTTTCGATTTCCTGCAGCTTTGGCCTCAAAGCCGCCGCCGTATGTTCCACGCCCCGTTTCCCTCCCTCGACGACTTTGAAGGGAAGAGCCAGCTTTTTCCGATCGTCGGAGAGGGCGATGCCGATCCTCTTGAGCCCAAAATCAATCGCGGCGATTCGCGGCATACATTCCTTGTTTTGCACGGATTAATGCCGCGATAAAATCGCGGAATAATGGGTGAGGGTCAAGAGGGCGCGATTTGAATTCAGGATGGAACTGGACGCCGAGCATCCAGGGATGATCGGAAATTTCGGCAATTTCGCAAAGATCCCCTTGTTCGAAAGTCCCGGAAAAAACCATCCCCTTTTCTTCGAACGCGGCTTTATACGCGTTGTTGAACTCGTAGCGATGCCGGTGTCTTTCCGAGACGAGGAGTCTGCCGTATGCAGCGTATGCAAGCGTATTCGGCAAGATCTTGCAAGGATACGCTCCAAGGCGCATCGTCCCGCCCAGATTCTGAATCGCCCTTTGTTCGCTGAGCATCGAGATGACGGGATGGGGAGTGTTCGGATCGACTTCAGTGGAATGGGCTTTTTCAAGATTGAGGAGATGCCGCGCGAACTCGACGATCATCACCTGCATCCCCAGGCATAGCCCGAAATAAGGGATGCGCGCCTGGCGGCAGTAACGCGCGGTCAGGACTTTCCCTTCCCAGCCCCGCTCCCCAAATCCTCCGGGAACGAGATAGCCGTCGCAGCCGGCGATTGCCTTTTCGACCGATCCGTTCTCTACGATCCGGTCCGATTCGAAACGGCGGATTTCAAGGCCGATTCCGGAGGCGATCGCGCCGTGATGAA
>CAZVXG010000032.1:0-8769 GCA_964631635.1 uncultured bacterium
AAAAGCCGTCCGCCGTTCTGAAGTTTAAAGATGTCGATACTTTAAATTTCCAACGATTGAACCTGAACGATCTTTTTGTCTTGCCAAATTGGCCGGCAAGAATTAAAAAAATCTTATGACTGTGCTAACACCTACGATTTCTACCGATTTCATTTGGCGGCGCGTCCATTCGCTGATGGGGCTGTGGCTCGTCCTCTACCTGATCGTGCACCTGATCACAAATTCCCAGGCGGCGCTATGGATTGGAGACGATGGCAGCGGGTTCATCAAGCTCGTTAACACTTTAGAAACGCTCCCCTATTTGCAGGTGATCGAAACGGTCTTGATCGGCATCCCGCTTGCCATTCACGGTATTTGGGGCGTGAAGAGAGCGTTGAGCGCCCGGCTGAATTCCAGCGGCGGAGATGGAAGCTCGCCTTCGCTAAAATATAGCCGCAATCGAGCGTTTACCTGGCAGCGGCTCTCGTCTTGGATTTTGCTGGTAGGGATCATCGGACATGTGATCCAAATGCGATTCGTCGATGCGCCGAAAAAAGCTTCGAGCCCCAGGGGAGAACAATATTTCGTCCGGCTGAACTTCGATGAAGGGCTCTGTACGCTGGCCTCTCGGCTCCATGTGGCCCTTTTTACCAAAGAACAGCTCAGGGAAGCGGCTTTGCGGCTCAAGGCAATGGAGCCGATTCAGTTGAAAGCGCCGCGAGTTGGAGCGCTATACAATCAGGACGAAGAGACAGCGCGGAACCTGATCCAGCAAGCGCAGCAGGAACGAGAATGGATGGAGGGATTAACCTCCTTCCGGTTGAAAAAAAACCAGGTGGTTGCTTCCGCCTCGATGCCGGGCACGGCGTTTCTATTGATGGTGCGGGACACGTTCAAAAATCCGCTCTGGGCCGTCCTCTATACAATTTTTCTTCTGGCGGCCACATTCCACGCTTGCAACGGATTTTGGACGTTTCTGATCACATGGGGAGCCATTCTCTCCTATCGGGCGCAAAAGGCGATGCTCCCCGTGAGCGCAATCGCAATGATCGTCTTAAGCGCCCTGGGATTGGCCGCGATCTGGTGCAGCTACTGGATAAACCTCCGGTATTAGACAATGGATAAGAACAAAGTCGTCATCGTAGTTGGAGGGGGGCTTGCAGGGCTTGCCGCGGCGATGAAGCTCGCAGAAAAAGGATGTCGCGTACAGTTGGTCTCCTTGACGAAAGTGCGGAGGTCCCATTCGGTCTGCGCTCAAGGGGGGATCAATATCGCAGTCAATCTGAAGGGAGAAGGAGATTCCCCGTATATCCACGCCTATGACACGATCAAAGGAGGGGATTTTCTGGCGAACCAGCCCCCGGTGCTCGAAATGTGTCTGGCAGGTCCCGGAATTCTCCGGATGTTTGACCGGATGGGATGTCCATTTAACCGCACGCCGGAAGGACATCTCGATTTCCGCAGATTCGGAGGCACGCTGTACAATCGAACCGCTTTTTGCGGCGCTTCGACGGGCCAACAGCTCCTCTATGCGCTCGACGAACAGGTGCGGCGCTACGAGGCGCTAGGATTGGTAGAAAAGTATGAGAACCATGAGTTCCTCCGGCTGATTTTAGACGAGGAAGGGCGGGCGCGAGGCGTGGTGATGCACGATCTTTTTACACTGAAGCTCGAGGTGCTGAAAGGGGATGCAGTCGTCATCGCGACCGGCGGCTTGGGGGTGATCTACAAGAAATCGACCATGTCCACTTTCTGCACGGGCGCCGCCAACGGCCGGCTGTACATGCAAGGGATGCACTATGCCAATGGCGAATTCATCCAGATCCATCCCACTGCGATCCCTGGATTGGATAAAATGCGGCTGATGAGCGAATCGATCCGAGGCGAAGGGGGACGCATATGGGTCTGGGGCGATTCGTCCAAACAGATTCAATTTCCGGATCAGGCGATGCATCCTTGCGGGAAAACAGGCGAACCCTGGTATTTCCTCGAAGAGATGTACCCAGCATTCGGGAATCTCGTTCCGCGCGACATCGGATCGCGGGAAGTGACCCGCATCTGCGAAGCGGGTTTGGGAGTCGATGGGAAAATGCAGGTGTTTCTGGACGTCACCCATCTTGCGAAAGAAAAGATCCATCGGCTCGAATCGGTATTGGATATCTATGAGAAATTCACCGGCGACGATCCGAGAAAAAAACCGATGAAGATCTTCCCCGCCGTTCACTATTCGATGGGAGGAGCTTGGGTCGATTGGCCAGCAGCCGACGATCCCGACCGCTGGACCCGTTTCCGCCAGATGACCAACCTCAAGGGTTGCTTCAACGTGGGGGAATCCGATTACCAATATCATGGGGCGAACCGCTTGGGGGCCAATGCGCTCCTCGCGTGCATTTTCGGAGGCCTCGTCACGGGTACAGAGGCGGCCCGGTACGTCGGGGACTTGAAAAAAGGTTTTGCCGATGTGCCGGAAAGGGCGTTTCGGGAAGGGCTTGAAAGGGAAGAGAAAAAACAGAAAGAGTTGCTGCAGAAAACCGGTCCCGAAAATGTCCATAAGCTCCACGACGAATTAGCCAATTGGATGGTCCGCTTTGCAAGCGTCAAGAGGGACAACCCCGATCTGAAAAAAACGATCGATGCAATCAAAGAGATCCGGGAGCGGTATCAGCGGATCGGACTCGACGATCGAGGAACCTGCTTGAATCAGACCTATGTGTTTGCCCACCAGTTCGAGGCGATGTTGGAAATTTCGCTAATCATCGCCAAGAGCGCGCTGCTGCGCGATGAATTCCGCGGCGCTCATTTTAAACCAGATTTTCCAAAAAGGGATGATACACATTGGCTCAAGACGACGATTGCAGCCTACGACAGCCACAAAGAGGAGCCGCTCATCAGCTACGAATCGGTAGATCTCCGCCATCTTGACCCAATCCCAAGGGATTATACGCATGCGAAAAAGGTAGGGCCGCAGCTAAAAAACATCCCTGCCAACATTCCAATGCCATTCTGAAACCATCCGCATTAATACCCTTTAGGTCTTTCTTCGCACTCGGCCCAACATGCGGTTTGAAAATACCCGCTTCGGGATGAACGAGTTGATTTAACGGGAGCTGCTGCTGAGACCGAGTCGGCCTGTTCGTAAAAATTTGCACTTGCTATCCTTGCTCTCTTTTCAAAGGGGACGTCAAAAAGATGAATTTATGGATAGATGCCCGGATGATCTCGTGCAGCGGGATCGGAACCGTAATCACAAACCTGATCCGACCTCTTTCTTCCGCTCCCTTTTCTACCACGCTCATCGCGCATCCGAACGCCAAATTGAACGCCTATTCCTGCAAGCCATGCGCCGCTCCCATTTACTCCATACGAGAACAAATTGAGCTGCCCAGATTCATTCCTCATTGCGATCTCTTTTGGTCCCCTCATTACAATATCCCTGTCTTGCCGATTCGGGCAAAAAAAAGGATCGTCACGATTCACGACGCCTATCATTTGGCTTTTAAGGAAACGCTTGGGTGGAAGCAGCGGTTGTATGCGAAAACGATGTTTTGGCAAGCCGTCTGCCGTTCTGATGGAATCATCACCGATTCCCTATTCTCCCAAAATGAGCTCCATCGTCTGCTTTCCGTCTCCAGAGATCGGATCCGAGTGATTTATCCAGGCGTCGATTTCGATCGATTTTCCCGCCCGGTCCCGTTAAAGGAGCGGGAGGCGTTGAGAAGAAAATATTCCCTTCCCGAGTCTTTCTTTCTTTTTGTCGGGAACATAAAGCCCCATAAAAACCTCCGATTGATCCTCGATGCTTATGAACGGAATAGAATCGATATTCCCCTGGTTGCGATCGGGAAAATAAGCGGACGGCTGCAAATCGATCCTTCGCTCCAACGGATCGGCAGAAGTCCGCAATTAAGCAGCAAAGTATTCGTCATAGGGAAAGCTTTGGATGAGGAGCTGTCCGCCTTCTACCAGATGGCTACTTCTCTTGTTTTCCCCTCTCTTTATGAAGGATTCGGCCTTCCACCCCTCGAGGCGATGGCCGCCGGCTGCCCTGCGATCGTTTCTTCCAGGGCTAGTTTGCCTGAAGTGTGTGGAGATGCGGCCCATTACCTTTATTCCAATCAACCAGAAGAACTGGCGGCAACCATGTTGCAGGTGGCACAAGACGCCTCGCTTCGAAAATCGCTGCAAGAAAAAGGCGTAAAGCAGGCGCGCCGATTTTCTTGGGTCCGGACGGCCGCTCAATATCGAGATGTTTTTAAAGAAATCTATTTCAGATAAATTCGATGAAAAAAGCCTTAATTACAGGAATTACAGGTCAAGATGGGTCGTATCTTGCGGAGTTGCTTTTAGAGAAAGGCTATTTTGTTCATGGGCTGGTCCGCTTGACCTCTTCGAATTTAGAGCGCATTTCACACTTCTGTCATGATGCCAGATTGCAGCTGCACAAAGGTGATTTAGCGGATGCCGCTGTTTTAAAGTATCTTGTAAAAGCGGTGCAGCCAGATGAAATTTATCATTTAGCAGCGCCAAGTCATATCAACGATTTCTTAGATGATCCTGAATCGGCGGCTGATAGTGTAGCGATGGGGACTATACGTTTATTAGAAGCAATTAGACTTTGCTGCCCTTCGGCTCGATTTTTTCAAGCAAATAGCTCAGAACTTTTTGGACAGCCTCGAGAGACTCCGCAAACAGAGCTTACTTCTATGATTCCAAGGTCTCTTTATGGAATCGCTAAACAGCATGCTTTTTGGACAGTTGACTATTATCGGCGGGTTTATCATTTATTCGCCTGCAGCGGTATTCTTTTTAATCATGAGAGTCCTCGGAGAAAAGAGACTTTTGTCTCTCGAAAAATTATCCTTGCTATCGCTAGGATTCATGCAGGTTTGCAAGAGAAACTGATCTTAGGAAATTTAGAGACGCAAAGAGATTGGGGTTATGCAAAAGATTTTGTGGATGGTATGTGGCGTATGCTGCAGCTATCTACGCCGGAGGATTTTATCTTGGCAACGGGCCGATGCATAACTGTTAAGAAGTTTGTAGAGCTTGCTTTTCTCGAGATAGGAAGACAGATTCGATGGGAGGGAAAGGGGATCGATGAGAAAGGGATTGATACTACTACAGGAAAAATTGTTGTGGAAGTTTGTGTCGAGTTTTTTAGACCTACAGAAGAGATTTTATTAGTGGGTGATGCATCCAAGGCACAAAAAAAGTTAGGCTGGATGCCTAAAACATCGCTGAAAGAACTGATGCGTCTCATGTTGCAAGCTGAAATGGTGCAAGTCCTTTTTTGCAAAAATAAATCCTAGAATAGGAAACATTAAACCTGTATCCTCTGCGAACGTGAATGATGTTTTCAGGAATAATTCATGCAGATCAAAGAGAGAGCCGTTTGTAGAGTATCTCAAAAGCCCTTAGTTGATGTGCTTAATCTAGGACAACTTCCTCTATCGAGTTTTCCTCTAGCCTCTGATCCTCAGCCTGAAAGCCAGGCTGTTATTTTATCTCTATGTAAGACATCAGGACTTGTGCAATTAAGACACTCAGTAGACCCCGATGCAATGTATAGTCAATATTGGTACATGTCGGGTATTAACTCTTCGATGAAGATCGCACTTCAATCGATTGTAAAAGCTGCAACACAACGGATGAAAACCTCTTTAAAGAAAGGAGATGTCGTTGTGGATATCGCTTCAAATGATGGAACCTTACTGAGCTTTTACCCTGATGATTTATTTAGAGTGGGGATTGATCCTGCAAAAAATATTCAGCCTAAAAGTTGTGATTTGCATATCAATACTTACTTTAGTGCTAATGCTTATCTTTCAAACATGGGAAATAAGAAAGCGAAAATCGTCACAAGCATTGCAATGTTTTATGATTTAGAAGATCCCATACAGTTTTCTCGAGATATTAGTGCCATATTAGATGAGAATGGGCTGTGGATTATTGAGCTCAGTTATCTTCCAACTATGTTGGAGCAAAACTCTTTCGATACGATTTGTGCAGAGCATTTAGAGTATTATTCACTGACCTCTATGGAATATATCTTGTCTCAAGCAGGTATGGAAGTTGAAGATGTTGAATTGAATGATGTCAATGGAGGGAGTTTTAGGCTATATATTCGACACCAAGGCAAAGCCAATGTGACATCTGCCGTCAAGGCTATGCGTGCGCAGGAAAAGGGGTATGCCCTAACAGAACCTTCAACATATTTTGCTTTTGCTTGTCGAGTTGAAAAAAACAAAGCTGCAATGCTTTCTTTTTTGACAGAGCAGAAAAAAATGGGTAAAAAAGTCATCGGATATGGTGCTTCTACAAAAGGCAATACAATCCTTGCCTATTATGGAATTGGACCTGATTTACTCCCTTTTGTAGCAGATCGCAATCCAATAAAGTGGAGGAGGCAAACGGTGACCAGGATCCCGATTATTTCTGAAGAAGAAGCACGGGCAATGAATCCCGATTATTTCTTAGCATTTCCTTATCACTTTATGAGAGAATTCATCGAGCGGGAAGCAGATTTTATTCAAAAGGGCGGCAAATTTGTCTCTCCGATCCCAAAATTAATCCTTCTCCCTTAAAGGGTGTTTCAAAAGGCCAAAAAGGATTCAACTTTTAGCAGCCTTAACTTTTCGGAGAAAGGATTGGACAGCAGGAGGCATTCGATTAAAAAGACCCCTGGCAATCTGTGATCTAGCGAGCCTAAGGATCGCTAGATCTTTGGAATAAGAGGCTAGTAAGGGTGTTGTATCTGGCAAAGTGATTGGTGTACAATGCTTCATCGATTCATAGATATTGAGATACATCTGCCGTAATTGCGCTTCTGAATAGAGGTCGCCTGTTTTACGTAGATTCTCAATTTTCTGTTGATCAAAATTGAGTATTTTATCTTTTGTCTCGTAGGGATTGCCGATGTCAAATACCTCAAAACAATCAGGGAAATAGAGATCATATTCTCGAGCATTGGAGGTATTGCTTTTGAGGATGGCACAAGATAACTCTAGGGCATTGGAAAAAGTTGCAGAACCGCTTTGTCCCACTTCAAAGGATGAGAGTAGGACGAAATCAACATTAGCAAGATCTTCATAATATTTCTCATCAGGCCGTTTTCCTGTAAAGAAGACACGATCTGACAAATTGGGATGTTGATCTAAATAAGACACCATCTCTTGAATGACAGGGTCGACTTGCCACTGTTTTATACTCATATGGTGTGCTTCGCCGATAATTAATAATTTATAGTGAGAAGGGAGAAGGTTGAGTGTACGTAAAGTATGGAGATAGTTTTTATGAGGACTCATGAGTCCGAATACCCCAATGGTCTTGTCGGTTTCTTTAAAGCCAAACTGTTTTTTCCAATCGGTAGAATGACGAGTTTGCTGAAAATGTTTTCTTCTTTCATTTGTCAAATAAATGAGAGGGAAATCAGACACATTCTCAAAAGAAAAATGTTGTTTAAGGAGAGCCTTTTCTTGTGGCAAGTGGGCAATGAGATGAAAAGGGTTGGAGACAGGACGCGTTTTTAAAGCATTCATAATTTGATGGTAGACTACAGTGTGATCGTTGCCTTTGTAATCAATTGTATGCACAGTCAAGATTAAACGGCCTGAGGAGTGGCAAATTTTTAATAACCGACGGAGGATCAGATCTAAGGATGTCCCGTATAAACCTATTTCGAGATGAACATTCACGATATCAAAATTTCGCAGCGATGAGCAAATTTCATCGATATAACCTGCGCTGAGCTTTTCATATCGTGTTCCTTCGCTTCTTAAAAGACTTGTTTTTAGATCGACAATCTCTACATCGAAGGAAGGGCTTAAAAACTGTTTTAGAGCATCTGCATAATAGGCGAGAGCACAACAAATATTATGAGATGAGACAATGGCTAATCGAGGTCTAGATGCATTCATAAAAATTCCAATTTTTAATGAAACTCACATTATACTCATTCTGCGAATTAAGATTTAGTCAAGTGGAAGATAAAACTCTGAAGTATGTTGATCAGTTGGTCGTGCTTTTTTGTCTTCAGGTCTAATGAGATCAACATCGACACAAGATCGGCAGGGAACGCTTTGGGATAAATCCACCAATCTTCAAAAATGCAGTCTTTACCGTTAAAAAAGATCACTACATCAGGACAAAGTAAATAATAGCCCAAAGATGAAAGAATCTCTCGTTCATTTTTTCTATATTTCTCACCATGCCTGTAAAAATCATGTTCAATGGTAATCACTTTAAAAACATGCTCATTAAAAGGTATCTTTTGCAAAACAACATCATAGCTACTGTCAATATCGAGAGACAGATAATCAATTACATGAGGAGAAGATTGTAAGATCGATTTGTAATCTGATTGCGTGGCATCTTCTATTAGCAGGAGATTTTTTCGAGCAAAGCGCCACTCCATGCTGATCTTTGGATCGATATCTAAGCTAATCCCTTTCCATCCTAAATTTTTCTCAAAGAAGTAAGAGTTATTGGTGCTGATTGGATGGCCTGCACCAATTTCGAAATAGTATCCTTCATCTTGTTTATCAAATAGTTCGTAAAGAAGAGTATAGACAAATCGATCTTGAGATGCCTGTGAGTAAGACGAAATTTGTTCAAAAGCATTTGGTACAGCAATGCAATGATTTGTTTGTATGAGACAAATTCCAAGTAAAAAAATACAAATTTTTGACAGAAGCGACAACATCTTTACACCTAAGAGCGCGTTGATCAATTAAAAATTAAATCTCTTTTGGTCTTTTTCTCTTCCTTAAGCTTCATAAGGAACTTATGTTA
>CAZVXG010000033.1:0-8419 GCA_964631635.1 uncultured bacterium
ATCAACCGGATCGGAGGGCTGATCCTGGCGGCGATCGCCGTCCAGACTTTGGCCAATGGGATCAAGGGACTGTTCCCCCTTCTGGGACAGCTACCTGGACAGCTATAGGTTCAATGGCACCAGACCTCATCACCACCACTGCAAAAAATCTTCTTGAATATTCTTCCCGTTTCCTATATTTCTTTGGTGAATCCAGGTCTTAAGACTTGAGATTTTAGCGGTTGGCGTCCTGCTTTTGAAAAACCTGGCCCTCTGTCGAAGACTTGCGAGGCAGGCCGGGTCTCCTTGAAGAGGATAAAAGAAACTTCCATGAAAAAATTCTTACTTTATGCGATTTGCATTGCCCCATGCATCGGTTCGTTGATTGGACAAGAGCAGCCATCCCGCAGCTCCCCACATCTATTGATTGGAAAAGAGCATCCATCCCGCAGCCCCCCACCCCCACTTCCATTTGATGCCGATCTTTATCGGCGCGACGAACAAGTTTTTTCATTCCATGGAGATTTTCTCTTTTGGCGCGTCCAAGAGGGAGCCCTCGACTATGCCCTATCCATGCAAAAAGGCGCCTGGGGTCCAGATGAATGCTTCGCACAAGGAAAATTCGAGAACGCTACATTCAACGGGGATCCTGGCTTCCGGATCTCTGCGAGCTTTTTCCGCGCCCCCAAGTATTGGGAATTGTGGATGCAATACACCCGTTTCACCACCCGAGGAACGAACAGCTCTGGAAAACCGGCTCCAGGCAATGAATTTTTAACTGGAACCTGGCCTCAGATCTTCACAGCGCCTCTCGCAAAAGCTAAAAGCTATATCCACATGAACTACAACGTTGCCGACGTCTGGGTCGACCGCGTCTTCTACCCCAATCCCCATCTGCGGCTCCGCTTCCTGGGAGGGGCCTCCGTGGCCTGGATGAATCAGTTTTGGAGAGTGAAGTATTCCGATTCAGCGGGAAATAAGACGACGATTGGGAATCGCTGGAAATTCATCGGTGGAGGCCTCAAGGTAGGGACCCTCTTCGATTGGTACTGGTTTTGGAACGCCTATATGACGGGAGGGGCGACGTTTGCGACTCTAGTGGGATCCTATCACAATAAGTCCCTGCAAATGACCAACTTCTCGCCAATCCCAGGAGCTTTCAACCCTGGGCTTCCTCTCCGCAATGCCCACTTTAGCGATGTACGGCCTACTTTTACCGGACAGTTCTACCTCGGCCCATCCATCCAGAAGAATTTTTTTGGCAGTCGTATGGAGATATTTGCCGGTTATGAACTGACCGTGTGGATGAACCTCCAGGAAATTTTCCACTCCACCTCAGGCACTCCTGCCGAAGCGAAAGAAACCTGGATCAATACGGGGATGATCGCCCTCCAGGGACTCACCGCCCGTTTCACTATTGATTTTTAAAACGGGGTCTCGTACCCAACCTTAAATGTTTTCAAAAGATAGGGTCAGATTCTCTGGAAAATTTTTAAGGTTGGGTACTAGCTAGACCCAATAAAGGTTAAGACTCCAGCCAGAATTAAATAGATCCCAATGACATAATTCAAGATCTGGGGATAGATCAGGATGATGAGTCCGGCGACAATCGCAATGATCGGATGGATCAGGGTAGGCATAGAACACTCCTTTGCCCCTTCATAATAGATTCCTTCATTTTATGCCTACCCCCTTGAATTCCCCTGGAATTTAAAACCTCACTAACATAGAATTCATATCAAAAAAGAGATCTCTTGAAAACTAAAGCGATCATATTCTCAACCGGGCTGGCCATGTTCTCCATGTTCTTCGGCTCGGGCAATCTCGTATTCCCACTGGTCGTCGGCCAGCTCAGCGAAGGGCACTATGCGATTGCGGCGATCGGTATCTTGCTCACGGGCGTTCTCGTCCCCTTTCTCGGGATCTTCGCCATGCTCCTTTTCAACGGCAACCAGTATGAATTTTTCGTGCGGCTGGGACGTCCGGCGACCTTCTGGATTCCCCTGATCTGCCTATCGATCATGGGGCCTTTCGGCGTTCTCGCTCGATGCGTGACCGTCGCCCACGGCGCCTTCCGCCTCATTTTCCCCGATACGCCCCTTTGGCTATTCAGCATGGTTTCCTGCTGCCTCATCTTCTTCTTGACGATCCGGAAGAATCGGATCGTCCCGATGCTCGGGACAATCCTAACTCCTCTTTTGCTTCTATCCCTCGCCGCAATCGTCACCTCCGCAGTCGTATCGGTCGATCTGCCCCTTTTCACGCCTGGTGCGGGATCTTCATGGGCCAGCTTCAAACACGGGATCTTCCATGGTTACCAGACGATGGATCTACTCGCCGCTTTCTTCTTTTCCACATTCGTGATCAAGCATCTGCAGGATCGGAAAGGGACGCAAGAAAATCCCGTTCAATCGCTTCCTATTTTCTTGAAAGCATCCCTCATCAGCGCCGGCCTCCTCGCGACGATCTATTTTTGTCTCGTACTCATGGGGGCGATGTACGCTCCTGCCCTCGCCTCACTCCCTCCTCAGGAAATGCTCGGCTTCATCGCTAAGCAAACCCTGGGCCCTATCGCCGCCCCCATCGTCAGCATCGCCGTAATCCTCGCGTGCGGTACGACTGCGATCGTCCTCGCCGCGCTTTACGCAGACTTCGTTCGGAAAGAAATCTCGAAAGAGAAGATCTCCCAATCTGCAGCTCTGCTTACAACCTTAGCGATCGCCTTCTTTATCTCGACGCTCGAATTTTCCGGCATTGCCAAAATCATCGGGCCGATCCTCGAAGTCTGCTATCCCGCACTGATCGTTCTAGCCGTCATGAGTATTTTCCAAAAACTCTGGGGATGGAAATCGCTTCGCGCTCCGACGGCCATAGCGTTCCTCCTGAAGCTCTTTTCTCTAGGTATTTAGAGCCAGTTGGCTCTAATCAGGATTGAGCCAGCTCTCAAAACTCCATTTCGGCCCAAGTCCGCGCTTTTGCCGCAAGGACTTGGTCCCGGCGCAAATTGCCTATGACCAACAAAGATATGTCAATTTGCGCCGAGCGCAAGCCTGCGCCAAAATCATCGGTATTATCCCAAGCAAAACCCAGCTAGGGAAATTCCCAAAACAAAGAAAACAGGCGTCTTGACAGGTTTCACTTCGTAGAGGCAATGGGCGATGTTGAATAAACAGAGGATGATCAGCGAAGGATAGAGAACCTCGAGGATAGGCCCCATGATCCGCAGGATCCCCGCAAATCCCAGATTTGCCAATGCCGCCGTCACGATCAGTGTCGCCCCGAGAGAGCCGATGGGTGAAATCCGCTCTTTCATCAAGTCTTTGCGCAGATAGTCGGCAAATATGGATGCAAGCGCAATCGCCGTGGTCAAACAGGCAAAAAATATTGCAATCGAAGCGATGGCGCCTCCCCAAGGCCCCAGGATCTTGACCGCAAGCGCTTGAAGCAGACTCTCTGAAGCGATCTGCCCTTGTAGAGATGCGCTGTGATGAGCCGAAAGAAAGCATAGGCCAATGTAGGCGATCATCAAGAGCATAGCGGCGATTGCGCTCGACCCAACCATCTTGCGCCTCATTTCCGTCTTGGCCTCCTTAGAAGAAAGACGCTCGAGTCCTTGCGATAGATGCGGAAAGATCATCGTGGCGAAAAGAAGGGCGCTGATCAAATCCATCGTCATATAACCCCCCTTAAGTCCTTGAAGGAAATGGAAGCCGGCGCCTTCAGCAACAATGGGAGCGTCGGGAGCTCCGATCATCCCTGCGATGGCTAAAATAGCCAATGAGCAGAGGAGGAACGGACTTAAAAACAGTCCCAGGAGCGCTACGATCCGGTGCGGGCGGTAGGTGAGGAAAAACACAAGCATCCCTCCCAAGACGCTGAAGGCGAAAAGAGAGATGGGCAGGTAGGGCTTGACGCTCGCATGCATGAGCGTGAAAAGGCGGGACATGCAAAGAGGACCTTGGGTGATTTGAAGGACGAATAAGAGCCAAAAAGCCGGCCGTTTTCCCACCCGCTCCAGGAAGCGGTGCAAATTCCCCTGAAAGAACATCATGGCGATCAGCCCCAGGAATGGAAATGCCACCGCCGAGATCATCAAGCCGAGGAGCGCTGAGGGGGCTTGGCTGCCTGAAGTTTTACCGATGAGCAGAGGAAAAATCAGATTGCCGGCGCCAAAGAACATGGTGAAAAGGGCAATGCCAGTGGAAAAAACGCCTTGGCGCCGCTTTGGTTGCTCACAAATTGAACTCTCGATAGACATAACGAAACTCCTATGGTAGTGCTCCTCCCCGCCGGAGCTTCTGGTCTTTTCTTGAGTCTTTTTTTTGGTTCTTAGAAGTTCAGGCGGAATGGAGCGATTAACGTGACGCGGAGGCGCACACCGCGTCCACGGAGGTACTGGTATTGGTATTACCCAATCCAGCGCCTGATCTCGTATTCGCTTTGCGCATCATCCTAATCACAAATGCCCTTACCTGAACGCTTGGGACTTGTCAGCATCCTTACTGACTTACGCTCAAGTCTATCAGACCGTTCTCTATCCAGTCAAAGTGAATTTAGGACTTCCTTGAAGAAATCGATGGCGAAAGTCCCTATTTCTCTATGGATGAAAGAGCGGTCGCAGCCAGGAGGATCTCTATGGGCCGCTTTGCTAAGCGTTTTTTTGCCTACAGCCGTTACCCGGTTCATGAAGGCGTAATGGGAAATTTCTCCCCGCAGCACCTTTAGCTTCGCTGGGATCAGATGCTGGATAAGCCGGGATGCATGATCCTGGAAAGGGAGTACTTCGTCCTCTATGGTAGCGACGAGGCCGACGGGAATCTTGACCTGAGTGAAGGAACTGGAGGGATAGACATAAGTAGCGGGGCAAAGTAAAAGCATCGCCCGGATGCGCGGCTCGGCATAGGATTTTTCTGCTTCAGAGAAATCGAATCGGTCGATGAGTTCCGGCGGGACGTGCCGAATCGTGTTATTCAATTGCGAAAAAACTTGATGCACGTTTTGAGCCTGGGCTCCGGCCAAAGCCAATCCGGTCATCCCTCCCAAAGAATAGCCGATGAATCCGATCCGGTTGAAATCGATCTGATCCCTCACTCTCGGCTCCTGTCGGAGTCGATCGAGTACGAAGATGAAATCGCGAGATCTTTCCCAAAAGCGAATACTCGCGAGTTGGTCGAATCGAGTCCGCATATCCCCGAAGTGGTCGACCGAAGCGATGACGTATCCCGCCTTCGCGAATCGCTCAGCGAGCCAGCTCAAATCGCGGCGGCCGCCTCGATAACCGTGAGACATCAGGATCAAGGGGTATTTCGCTGCGCTTTTTCGCAAGCCGGCATTTCTCACTTCATCTGGATGGATCCAGATGGAATCTAGAACGGCCGCTTCAACTGGGCCGCTCCGATCGGCCGGATACCAAAATTCCACGACGACCGGACGGTCGCGCTGATCGTCGTGGAATTGGAACGTATGGACGCCCAACGGCTGTTCCGTAGCCGGGCGATGCATCGCCGCAAGGGGCTGGCAAAGAATAATAAAAGCAAAGAGGATCCGCATTCATTGGGATTCTAAGACGAGCCGGCAAAACTAATCAAGTTTTAACGTCTTCGCGAAAAAATGAAGCGTTTTATTCCAGGAATCTGCTTTTGCATAGGCATTATCTCGCGGATTGCCGCCAAAGGCAAACCACAAGTTCGCAACGGGATGGAGTTCCGAGATATGATCTGAAGAGGAGATTGCGTGTCCTGCCCCAGGGTAAGCGAGATGCGTACAGGAAATAGGCGATCCGCGCCTTTTCAACCGCTCGACGATCTGCTCTGCGAATAAGGTAGATGGCCACATCTGGTCATCGCTCGCCGAGATCAAGAGCAGCGGGCATTGAATATTCTCTACGGGAATCTGCGACGCCGCGAATGCGGCTTCTGCTTTCATCCCCTCGAGAAAAAAGGGAGTTAAAGCCAGTGCGTTCTCAGGTCCTTTGCCCTGTTGCGGATCGAAGCGCAATACAGGCAACGGAGCATTTGGACAAAGAGGCTGGCCCCGATAGGTCCATGCTGGGGCGTCGGTTTGGATCGATCCGTATACCGCGCTGGCCGGAAGAGAGGCGGCGATCGCCTGGATTTTCCGTGGAAAGATCGATCCCAGCAAGAGAGAAAGCTCTGCGCCTCGCGATACGCCCCATAGGGCGATCCGATCTGGGTCGACCGCCGGGCAGGATTTGACCCAATCGATTGCCCGTTCGCAATATTCAAGCGGGATTTCCTGAAGGCTCGAGGGAAGGCCGACGCATCCGAAATAAGCTAGTGCGAGAGAAGCGAAACCATGAGAGGCAAGCCACTGAGCCCGCTCTTCTTGCACTCCTCCTCGAAACCCGTTCAAAGTCACGATCAGCGGAAAGGGGCCTGGGGATTTCGGATGGAAAAGAGCGGCCACAAGACCGCGATCTCGAACTACGATTCGCTGCATAAAGATAGTATGGGATAATCCTCTTTTCATTTATATAGCGGCTATGTCCAGTCAAGAATATGAGAGCTTCTATAGGGAGCTTCAAACGAAAGCCATCCCTCCCGACCTGACCGTCGAAGAGACACGGACTCTCTTCGACGCCTGGATGTCCGAATATCCTTGCGCTCCGGAAGTGCGCTTCGAACCCTTCAACATCGGAGAACTTTCTGCCCTTTGGGCGTTTGCTCCCGAGGTAACCAGGAGGCGAATCCTTTTGTTCTTTTATGGAGGAACTTATACGGCAGGCTCAATCGAATCGCATAAGAACCTGATCGGAAGACTGTCCGCTTCCTCCAATGCCGCAGTCATCGCCGTGCAATATCGCCTGGCTCCCGAGCATCCCTTTCCCGCCGCTCTTGATGATGCTTTGACCTCCTATCGATGGCTCCTCCATCATCCTTATGCCCGTTCGAGGATCGTAATCTCAGGTATCTCGGCAGGCGGCGGCCTGGCCCTGGCTCTTTTCCTGCGCCTCAAACTCGAAAAAATCGCGATGCCGGCAGGATGCGTTTGCTTCTGTCCCTGGGTCGATCTCGCTATGCGCAGCGACACCCTTCGCTCAAATCTTGGGCAAGATCTTTTAAAGCCGCAGCGATTGTCCTGGTCTGCCGAAAAATATGCGGGCGGCAAACCATTGACCGACCCGCTCTTATCCCCTCTCTACGGCGATTTGGAAGGGTTCCCTCCCCTGTTCATTCAGACGGGAACGCGCGATCTGCTGTACGGAGAAGCGGTGCAGCTCTCAAACCTTGCGAAACAAAAGGGGGTCATGGCAACGCTCGATGTTTGGCCCGATATGCTCCATGGATGGCAGCTCTTCGCCCCTCGATTCCCGGAAGCCCAGGAAGCGATCGACCGGGCAGGCCAGTTCGTAGATGGGCTCTTTATACCATTGATCAAAAATAAGGTTTAGAAATGCGCAACGGATAAAGCCGTCCGCAGTTTTGAAGTTTAATTTTGCTCAATAGTATTACAGATAAACTCGCGGGAGCCGGTCATTGAAAACACAGAGCATTTCATGGGGAATGGAGCCCGCGTGCCGCGCGATTTCCCAAAGCGTAATTTCCTCTTTTCCCTGTTTGCCGATGAGAACCGCCTCGTCTCCCACGTAAACCTCTCTCTTGCCGACATCGACCATGAATTGGTCCATGCAGATCGCGCCGGCGATCCGAAAGCGCTCTCCCCGTATCAGCACGGACGCGCTCCTGGAAAGAAAACGCCTATAGCCGTCCCCATATCCGACCGGCACCGTAACGATGCGCGTTTCCTCCAGTGTCCGATAGGTGTGGCCGTAACTGATCCCCTCTCCGGTACCTACCACCTTGAAATAGGAAACTTTGGCATGCAAACTGAAGCAAGGGAGGATTTCTCCAGCGGGATCTTGCCTACCATCGGGAAAATAGCCGTAGCAAAGCAGTCCAGGGCGGACCATATCGAAATAAGAATCGGGATAATAGGCGACTCCTCCCGAGTTAGCCAAATGGCAAATCAATCCGCGACCTTTGATTTGATCGGCCAACGTTTTGAACGCTGCAATTTGCGCCCAGGTATTGGGATCGCCCGGAGTATCAGAGGTCGCTAAATGAGAATAGACGCCGACCGGTTCGAAACAACTTAAGCTCTCTACGAATGCAAGCAGCTCCAGCGCGCTGCCAGGACGCACCCCTGTCCGGCGCATGCCCGTATCGACTTCGATATGGACTTTGCATTTGCGGCGCAGCGCCCCCCATTTTTTCCAGACGAGCTCAGCCTTATATTTCGAGCTGATCGCAAATTCGAGTTCGAAGTCGATCAGATCGGCGATTTGATCTTCGTGAATGGCGCCGAAAATAAGGATCGGAATCGAAATCCCTGCAAGGCGCAATTCGACCGCCTCTTGCAAACAGGAAACGCCTAGCGAATCGACCCCTGCTTCCTCAGCGATTTTCGCAATCTGGCAAAG
>CAZVXG010000034.1:0-8329 GCA_964631635.1 uncultured bacterium
AAAATAATTTATTTGGATACTAGAGCCAGCCCGCGAAACTCGCTTTCTTGTAGAAATTCGATGATTTTGGCGCAGGCTTGCGCTCGGCGCAAATTGACATATCCTGTTGGTCATAGGCAATTTGCGCCGGGACCAAGTCCTTGCGGCAAAAGCGCGGATTTGGGCCGAAATGGAGTTTTGCGGGCTGGCTCAATATTGTTGAGATAAGGTATAGAGATACCTCATGAGGTATGCGTTCGTCCGTCCCGATTGGTTCCCAAAATGGACTGGAGAGCTTAAGGCGATCCAGGACCTGCAAGAGGGTTTAAGGCTCTTCGGCCATGATTCTTTTGTAACCACCTATCCTTATGAAGCATGCGCAGCGGATGCGATTTTCTTCATCGGAACCGCAACAGATCATAATCCCGATTTGCATCTCATGCAGCTCATGAAGCGCGAATATGGGTGTATCCCCTTTCATGAGGATAAGCTTTTATTCGCTGGAGCGAGCTACGGATTTTTTCATTATATCCTGGGGATTCTGGAACAGCGGACGGAAAAAGATCATCGATTTGCCTTGGAAGACTTGATCGAACGGCCGCATCTGATCTTTTATTTCGACGACATGAAGCTCCATAATGCGTTGACGAATTATGAATTCATGAAGCAAGCGCGCGTCATCATCGCAGAGTCCCACACCGAAGAGCGGACGCTGCAGCGGGACGTTCCTCGATGCAACAGCAAAGTCGTCTATTGGACTTCCGGGCATACCTGCGATCTGGTGCAAATGCCCGATGATGCTTTTTTGCGTTATACGGGTTTAAAAAGCGGCAGCTATATTTTACAGGCCGGCCGCTTCGAGCTGCGTAAAAACCAGCTCGCGACTCTGCTGGCGACGAAGGATTTGGATATTCCCGTTGTTTTCATCGCCATGCAACACTGCAACCCCACCTATGAACGGGTCTTTCTGGCTGCAGCCGCAAGTGTGCGCAAAGCGCCGACGATCGTGATCTCGCAACATCTGAGACCGGAACATTCTTCAGAACGTCTGCAGATCCTCCCTACACCAAATGGAGAGATCCTTTCCAAAGAACTTCTACTGAGCGCTTTTTTTCATGCGGGACTTCATCTGCATCCTTCTTTTTACGAACTGCCTGGTTATACCTACCTCGAAACAGCCCGGTTTGGAATCCCGACCATCGCATCCCAATGGAGTTCCCTGAAGGATTATTTTACCGATGCTTCCGGGCGATATACGCTTGACGATCGGGTAGAATACGCGCTTCCCTTCGATCTTGGAGCGCTCAAAAAACTCGTGGAAAAAAAATTCGGCCGAAAATATCCCATGGAACCGCTTCATCCTATTTTTCAAAGAGGTGTGCAGGATGTCGCCAGTGACTTTCTCCGCTGTACGAAGTGAAAAAAAATCTATTGACATGAACCTAACCAATCGATTATTCCCCTACTCAGAATTTTGATACGGAAATGTCCCAAAATCTCAGTCCTTTCCATGCGGAGTTGCTCGCATTCATTCAGCGAGATGCAGAGCATCGCATCGCTCTCGAAGGATTCGATCCAGCATCCGATATTGAACTCGGAAAATTCCAGAACCTACTCAAGAGAGCCTTGGCCCTCGATTCCGCTGAGGCTTCTTTGTCTCTTGGTGACATCATTGACAATTACCACTATCTCTTCCAAGCTCGCGGCCCGATTCATTTAGAAAAAAAATTACTCGACGCATTTTCTTCGAGAGAAGCGGGAGAACATGGTTTGCGGATTTACCGGGGACTGCCGCGCCTTTACCGCGCAAATCTTCCAGTCGATTCTCATGTGAAAAAAAACTTTACCCATTTGCCTACTTTGAAGCGGCTCGCCTCAGAAAAAGCGGTGTTCCAAATCTATGAATCGCAAGCGCTTCCCGAATCTTCCAGACTATCGCTTTTGACTTGGGTCATTAACGATGGATGGGGCGATTATATCGCAGCTTTTGAAACGATTGAAATTTTGAAAAAGCGTTTTCCCGCTCTCGAGATGAGCTGGGTCGTCTTTGTCCCTTCCCGCTTAGGGTTGTCGAAGATTCCGCAAGGATGCAAAACCCATCTGATTTCCTACGAGAAGGAGATGCCGTTTTCACAGATCGAGAGGGAGGCTCTGGAGATTCTGCGCACCTCAGATCTGGTTTTACAGATTCCTACTTTCTATCCTGCATTTGCGGAACTTAAAGCGGCAGTCGAGAGCATCCCTTTTTCTCATCCCCCTCCGATCTGGAGCTCGATGGGGGAATATGGGTTTCTGGAATCGAGCTGGTACCATCCGCGAACTGGCAATCGTTCCATGGGGCTCCATTTTCTCGAAAAGGGGGTGTTGATTCGGGGCCGGCATCTGGAGGAACCGACTTTCGAGGCTCTGGAAAACGAGCAATTGCTCGATTGGCTTTTCGCTACCTCTACCCCTGCAGTATCGCTGATTGAGCGATACAAAGAGGAGCATCATTTTTACTTAAGCTATTTGACGAGCGCCATCGGCGGCGCGGTCTATTTGCACGCCTTATTCAAGGCGCATGAGAAAGACCAGAAGGGGATCGATTTGTGCGTCCCCGATCTGGGCTGGCTCATCCGCTTTATCGATCTGCAAACTCGAGGAGGAAGGCCGATCCTGGAAACGGATGGAATCGCGCTCGAGATCTATTTTCAGGGTAAATTCGTAACGCTTAGCGGGGGACAGAAAAAAGTGCGCATCTTTTGTCCTTCCCCCATCACAGCGGCTGATTTCCGGCGCCTCCTTCACTTGAGCGGAGAATTTGTCGGGGTACGAGGCGATCAATCGTTCACTGAGGCCGTATCCGAAAACAGGGGGTTTTTCTACGATAGCAGAGAGCATGGCTGCTATTTTATCAAAGACCTGCTCGCATTGGCAGAAAATCGGATCGGGATGCACCGGAGCACCCTAAAGATATTCAGGGGGATGGGTCGGACATTTCTCCATAATCTTCCCGCACAAGTTGGGGAATGGGTCGATGAGACCTATTTTCAGGAAAAACAGCCATGGACCCAGATTGCGGCGAATATGGGACTTGCTCTTCAAGATCCCGACGCCGTCGCCGGTTTCAAGAAACTCAACCGGATTATCGCTGAAGAGCACGCCTTTAACGCTTTCGTTTGCCGCCTGGTCCAAAGAGAACTATGTCATCGCGCCCATCCGGAGCAAGCCCTGATTGAAGAGGCTTCAGTCTCCCTCTTCGCCGAAGGGCGCTGCTCCTTGCAGCAACTCATCGAAGACTTGAAAGGAAAACTGTATGGACGATGAATACAAGCGGCTGCGGGGAGCTTTGATTCTCTGGCTCCACCACTTTGAAGAAACAAAGAAGCACAGCGAAAACGTGATGCAGCTGGCTCGCTCGATCGGGGGGCCGATACAGAAAGACACAGCTGCCCTGATGAAAAAATTCGATCAGCTGATGGACGCTATTTTGAAATTAGAACAAGAGACGCGCGAAATATGACAAAAGTCGGAGAAGGAAATCTTCCCGCTAAAGAGCCTACCGAGACCTCGTATCGACAACAATTAGATCGGAGTGCGACGAAATTTCTCGATACTCTCGGCAAATTCAACCGCTCCCAGAGCGGCGATGAACAGGCGCACCTCAGGAGGCTTATGGATCTGCAGATGGGGCTCATCCAGTCTGCTGTGAATGAACTCAAAGAGCAAGGGGTTCGTAAAGAAGGAGAGAAGGTGGGAAAAGATTACTCCGACTATATGAACCAGCAGACCGACGATCGTTATACCCGCCTGCAAAACGACTTAGAGACTCTGCGCGACTATACCAAGCCGCATTGAAGAGACCATACGTCTACAGGGGGCTCGACCTAAGATCTCGCCAACTCTTCAGTTTTTTGTGTATACAAACCGCGAGTTTGGGCTAGAACTTGAAGGGCTGCTGGAGCCTGCGTCTGAGGTAGTAGAAAGAAGTTAGGGCGATCATGATCGCGCTGCTCCAGATAAACAGGTTTGGCAGCGAGAGATGGGAATAGATGGCCTGCGGTAGGCTGCCCCATCGAGGGCCTGGGGGCCAAAAGAGAAAGCTGGGGCCGCCTCGTAAATTATCTTCAGGCACGAATCCGAATTGACGGCTATCTGCGCTCATCGCGTGGTTATCGCCCATGGCAAGATACATTTTTTCCGGCACGACAAGGCCATATTTGCGGATGAAGTCGGCGTCGATTGTTCCGTCCGATGTCATTGGTGGGCCTGCATCCTCGAAAGGCAAGTAGGGGCGGACTGAAGTAGACATCGATTGTTTTTGATATTCGCGCTTTAAAAAGAGGACCAGGTTAGGATCGTCTTTCTTCACGATGGGAGCGCCGAGAAGGTAGAGGTCCTGGTTGCGAAAATAGGCGTAACGCGATGGGTGGATGCGACTGTTTTTCGCAGGGTTGTAGTAGGTGAGAAATTCCACGCCGAGATTATAGAGGAGCTGGACCCGCTCCGGATCATTCCGGTAAAGGGGATGTTCAGGCGGGAGTTCACGAGTGGCAGATCCCCATAGCACCTTATAGACTTTCCCGTTTTGGATTTCATAGGTGCCGTCCGGTACATCAGGTAGACGGGGAAGGTAGGGGAGCGCGGAGGAATTTTTGAGGCTCATGCCGTAACGATAGGCGACTCCCTTTTCGACGCTAAATCTGCATGTGATCAAGTTGCGCGAGATTGCCTCGATCTGTTCTTGAGTCAAGGGAAGCAAAGAGATACTGACGCCGAAGTCGGGACGGAGGCGGTTATTCTCATCGCGAATGAACTGGGCTCCCTGCAGGCTCGGATGGTGGGTGAGTTCAAGATAGAGGACTCCCTTTTCTTCTTCGGCGTCTGCCGGATAGAATTGTTTGACTTGGGCAGGAGTGAGCAGGCGGGACATGGCAAAATTCTTAAAGCCCCAAAGATCGCTGTATTGGACAAGAGGCGGCTGGCTCTTATCGGAGAGCATCTCGCCCGCGGTCGTTCCAATAGGAGTGGCGGAGAGCTTGGCGACCGGTTTGTTCATCTGGTAGAAAGTCGCGGTGTTGAAGATGCCTTGCCGCAAATCGGAAGTTTCCACTTTGCCGTCGAAGCGGATAAACGGAATATGCTCCAGGGATTGGAACCAGGAGGCATTGCGGAACATGTCCAGATCTTTGCCCTGGGCGTTGATTCCATAAATCTGGCCGCCATAGAAGTAGAGGATATCGCCTGGTTTTCCGATGAGGCGCTTGACGAACAGCTTTTTTCCTGGAAAGAGATAAAAATAGGTAGTATCGGCGTCGGCGATGTCCATGTTTTCTGCCGAAAAAACACAGATGCTTCCCCGCTGGACAAGAGTGGGATCGAAATAGAAGTGAGCTGACCGGAGAGGGACATTGATCCCATAGTCAGTTTTAGAGACGAGCAGGAAATCGCCTTCTTTGAGAGTGGGCCGCATAGAACCGGTCGGAATCGTGTAGGGCTCGAACCACATGGTTCGGATAGCGACCGCGACGATCAGGGCAAAGCCGATGGCGCAGACGAAGTCTCTGGCTTTGTCCCACAAAGTTTTGGGCATGAGCCGTCCCGCCGTTTCTACGAGCTGCGCCCCAATCCGCGCGGCAATCGGGGCGTCTTTCTGGAGGATGGCTGTCTGAAGGCTGGAAAGGTGGGATTGGATCTTCTCTTTCGCTCCAGCATCGAGGATCTTTGCTTTTCGGCAGTAGAGGCGATAGGACTGGCGCAAAATGCGCTTCATCTTATTCAGGGTATAGATCGAGGAGACCTTTTTCACTACCATAAGCGCAAAGTATAGGGGATTTTTTGTTTAAAAGGCAAGGGCGAATCCGGATGTGGAAAAAATGTTCATAACTTAGCCAACTCCCTGAATGTCTGTTTGTTAAAAAAATGAATTTTTTGGATATAACAAAGGATACCGTTTATCAAAATTAAACTTCAGAACTGCGGATGGCTTTTACCTGCGACCTCGCTTTCTTGCAAAAGCGCGGATTTTAGCCGAAATGGAGTTTTGAGAGCTGGCTCAGATGTTAACGGGAGACGGTCCAGGTGAAAGGTTTTGCCGATTCGGTATAGGATTCGCTGTGGCCGGATGGAACGATGAGCCAGGTATAGCGGTGGTCTGGCTCGAGTACCTGGTTCAATGCGTCTTCGGGGATTTCGATGGTAAAGGCTTCCTCTTCGCCTTTGATGAGAGAATGGATGATTGGATAGATCTGCTTGTCGCGGGTCGTTACGTCGACGGCGAACACTTCGAAATCGCGGTAATACCTGGGACTTTTCAAGGAGAGGCGGAGCCCGCTTTTAATTTTTTGGGGTTGGCCGATGAATTGAGGAATGCGGCGTGGGAAGGACCGGTGAGGGGAAGAGAGGTTGCTGCCGGAGTCGATGGCGCGCAAGGAAATATTGGCATGGGTGGTTTCAATCTGAATCCAAAAAGGGAACGGGAATCGGAGTTCCCTGGCGAAATAGAGCAGCACATCGTGGCCGGAAATCTCGGTTCCATCTTTAGGCCAGGTGGTTCGATAAACGTCGAAATGGATCGATTCCTTCTTTCCTTCAAAAATCACGGGAGGCTCCCAAATTTTTCGAGTATCGGGATCACCGGCTTGAGGCGGAGGTCCGATTCGCCGTCTATCTGTGTCCGGTACCGGTGCGAGAGGGAGTTTAAGCAAGGTGGCTATGAGGCTTTCCTGAGCAGAAATCTGCACCCAGGCGGCGCGCGAAAAAGAATAGCATTCGAGGATCTCTCCGTTCGAACGATCGATTTCGATCATCGACCATGAGGTATGGCCCGGGGCTTTTGCCTTGATCCAATCGGCCCAGGAGGATGGGCGCTGTTGCAGTTTTTGAGAAGGGATGCTGACCTCTTCGAGAACGAGGGAACTTGGAGTCAATGACCGGATCGAAAGGACGGTGATCATTTTCCCCCCCTCGATGGCGAGGTAGTCGCCGTTTTTGGCTCGTTGAAGGCGCTCTTCCAGCGGAGAGCCATAGAGGGAAAACGCGAATAGGCAGACACAGGCGATTCGAAACATAGCACCAGTTTAAAACACCTTCGTTTTTGAGGCTATTCTTTCCGAGTTGCCATCCAGGCAAAGATCGAGTATAGAGAAAAAGAAATAGATACCTGGGGTCCTATGCGGATTAAGCAAACTTTTTTTTTAACGCTAGCCATGTTCTTAATTGTCTGGGCGTTTTTTGCCATCGATTTGTATCTCGGAGTTCAGCGGCGGGAGATCCTTTCGGACTCTTCCGGGCCAGCCGCCGAAGAGGATCTGGAGAGGGATCTGCAAGGGGCGGCTGGCCCGCTTGGTGCCGCCTCTTTTGAAGACGTCCTCGCTTTAAATTTGGAGGAAGATTTCCTTAGAATGCTAGCCGCGGCCGATCATTCAGCCGTCTCTATGCAGATCAGCGAGATCGACCGGCAGATTCAAGAACTGGAGGACATGAAAAGAGGATTCGAGGCGCGTGCATTGCGCCACGACGATCAAGCGCAGAGGCTTCAGTTCGAAGACAGGACTGTCCTGGAGACGCGGCGCCATAATGAATTGGCAGAGGAAAATCGGTCGAAAGCTGCAAGAGTGCAACAAGAGATCGATCGGCTTCAGGTTGAAAGGCGCAAGCTATTGCAGAGCGAGTGATGGGAGGAGCATTCCTTTACAATCAATCCTTGGCTCTGCTCACCGATCTTTATCAGTTGACGATGGTCTATGGCTATTGGAAATCGGGGATGGCGGAAAGACAGGCCGTTTTCCATCTCAATTTTCGGACATGGCCTTTTAAAGGGGGATTCGCCCTGGCAGCCGGACTCGAGACAGCGGTGCAATTTCTCCAGAATCTAAAATTTTCAGATGCAGATTTGAACTATCTGGGTTCCTTGAAAGATGTCAGAGGGAATCGCCTATTCGAAAAGGGTTTTCTACAATTCCTTTCGACATTCAAGTTTGCCTGCGATCTCGACGCTCTACGGGAAGGGACTCTTGTTTTTCCCTATGAACCGATCCTTCGCGTGAGAGGGCCGATCTGGCAGGCCCAGCTGCTTGAGAGCCCTATGCTTAATCTGATCAATTTTCAAACGCTCATCGCGACCAAAGCGGCGCGCATTTGCCTCGCTGCCCACCCGGACCCGGTCATCGAGTTCGGAATGCGAAGGGCACAGGGAGTCGACGGAGCTGTGTCGGCGAGTCGAGCTGCTTATATCGGCGGGTGTTTTGCCACCTCCGATGTGATTGCTGGAAAGTTATTCGGCATTCCAGTGAGGGGAACGCACGCCCATAGCTGGGTGATGGCTTTCGATGAAGAAAAGATCGCTTTCGAAACATTTGCAAGGATCATG
>CAZVXG010000035.1:0-8197 GCA_964631635.1 uncultured bacterium
GAAAGGGATGAAAGGCAAGATCCCTCGCATCTGCGATCAGGATTTCGCTTAAGCCTCGCAAGGCTCGCGGATCCCGCCGCTGCAAGAGGGCGATGACGGCATTGACGCGGACCTGCAGATCTTCTGAGCTGGCCAATGCGGCCAGTTCCTCCTCGCATCCTTCAATTTCTCCTAGTGCGTTGATTGCGAATAGATTTTGCTTTTTCGCCAGATCAAGGATGGCGGGAACCGAAGAGCGTTCTCCTAAACGGAGCAGCGCCAGCGAAGCTGCGAGGCGGACGGAATCGATCGAGGAAGCCGCCAGCTTTTTCAGCTTCCCGGTAGACGAGCTGTCTTTCAAGACGCCGATTGCGAATGCGGCGGCTTCCAGTTCTCCGATTTGAGAATGGGTGAGCCGTTTGCGCAGAATCGGCAGAAAATCATCGCGCCCTGTTCGGGCGACGTTGAGGATTGATTCGATGCGCACTTGAAAGTCGGGGTCCTCGATCAGACGGCGAAGCGCTGCTGTGGCATCGCTTGTGCCGAGGAGCGCAAAAAAGGATGGGAAATAGGGTTTGAACATGGGGGGGAGGCGAAACATGAGCCCTTCGATCTGCCCCACAGCGAGAGGGTGTTTTCTTTGGGCCATATAGAAGGCCGCTTCCATCCGGGTCGAAAGGTAATCGGAACTCATCGCGCGGTTAAAGAGATCGCCGGTCTTGTCATCTTCGAACTGGGCGATGAAGTGGAGCGCCAGGAGTTGGATGTTGGGGTCTGAATGTGCAATGCCCTGTTCGAGGATTTCGAGGGCGCCGGCGTTTCCCGAAAGGCCGGCGCCGAACAGCGTCATCAGGAAAACTTGCGGGTCTGGATCCTGGATTCCTTTCTGCAAGAGGATCAATCCCATCTGCTGCAGAACTTCAAAATCATGCCGAGCTGTGAGATCGGAGAATTCCCGATAGCGGGCAATCGCCTCTTCGATCTGGTTTTGTTGCATCAGATAGAGGGCGTGGAGTTTGATTTCATCGACGTTTTTTGCAAGAAGAGGCCATGCGGCGGCCAGAGCGATCAGAGAGGCTTGCAGTGATCCCATGATGTTGTAATAGCACCCCTTGGTTCTTTTGGCCAGTTTCCTCGAAAAAATGGCGAGTATGCCAAAAAGATTCAAGAACTTCTATACTTTCAAAAAAACTTTTAGGAGCGCCTGCAATTCCCCAATAAGGTAGAATTGAGGCTATGAGTGTAGCCCCAGTTCAAAGCCGTCCAGCATTAGTAGAAAGGCGCTCGATTGCAAAACCCTCTCCAAAGGGGTTGGCAGCGATTCCCGACCGCCTTGAATCACCGCCGGTGCAGAGGGAAGAAGCTCCTCCCAGTCTGTTTAAAAAATTTTTAGTCGACCCTGTGATCCAAAGCATCAAATGGTTCCTTCGGGGAATTTTCCATTTTATCGATTGGCTGAAGAGTGTTGCATTCGAAAAGGAGTCTAGCGCTTTCCTTTCCCATCTCCGCACAGCTCCGCGTACTCAAGAAATACTTTTCCAGTTCGAACTTTGTTTTAACCCGCGCGAACGCAGTGAGATCTATCGCTCGATCGGCAAGGAGTATGCCGGAAGGATCTCCTGGAAAGAGAGGATTTGGAACCGTTCTGCGCAGGAGAACATCGACCTGGGTAAGCGTTTGGTCGCAAGCAATCCAGAGAGGATCCGCGACCGTCTAGCCGATCGGCTGGCGTCGCAGGGATAATGACGAAAAAACGACGTTGAAGTTAACTTATAGATTTCACGACTCGCCAGATTTTTTCTTGCTTTTCTTCTGGATGATCGGTGCGCTGCGCGCCGTAAGATCGACCCAAATGGGAGAGCTCCAGGCCAGATGGCCGTCTTTTTGAACCGCTCTGAGGTAATAATAGGCAAATGGAGGGCGCTCCGGGTGCGGCTCGAGGGCGACTTGGCTTAACGGCTCAGAATCGTCAAATTCAAACTCGCATTTTTCCTCGACTATGGGAAATTTGCGCAAAATGACGCCGTTGCGGATCAGCGCGACTTCGGAAAGGGGCGCTGTCCCGATGCAATAGCCGGTAATGTGGCGATTGAATTCCAGGCCCGGACGGCTCTTGGTGTCGATTTCCGATCCGATATTGAATCCAGCTATCTGAAGTCCGACGATCATCCTTTCTCCGGTAGTCGCATAGCAAGACCGCGCTTGCAGCGCTTCGATCAGGGAAGCTCGGTTATGTTCTTTCGATAAGATTGCGGTCAATCCGGCGGAATACTGAGTCTGATCTGCGGCAAACAATCCCTGGTAGCAGCCCCGGTCGTCATATCCTCCCGCGACAAATCCAAAGCGGCAGCCCTTGTTCAATGCCTTGATGAGCGACCCTTCGGCTGATTCGGAGATTCCCTGCTTGGCCCCTTCGATGGGGCGGAGATTTCCTTCCTTGGATGTGCATTCAGAAGAACCCCACGCATTGTAAATCTCTGCGACCCGTTCGAATTCTGGATTAAAATCCTCAAAATTATAGAGGATCTGCTTGCCCATCGTAAAACTGGGAATGGAGATGATTTCTTTCGGATTATTCGTCTTGAAAATTTTCTTCAGCGAATTATTCTTTGTATCTTTTCTTCTCAGGATCTGTTTTCCGTCTTTCGAGTAGAGGAAATGGCGCAGACCCTCCTCTCCAGATTCGCCAAGCCACTGAAAGCCGAGGAGCGCGACGAATCGATCGTCTTCATTGAACTCGGCGACCTGTTGATTGATCGCTTTCCAGATTTCGTTCGGCGTTTCCTCTTCGCTATCGAATGAAGAAGTCGCGAAAAATTGGAGTGCTTTATCGTCGCGGATATGGCGTAAAAAGGCCTCGATATTTTCTGCGGCGTCGATCCGCTCCGATTCTCCGTGCAAAAGGCCCCAATAGAGGTTCAATGCACCCTCGGGCAGGCATTTGATCGGCGGAGAGAAAAACAGCTCGTTTGTCTTCATGTTCCGAAGCTGGATCTTGTAGATGCCGGGTTCATTGAAATAGAGATTCGGCAGTGCGATGAAGCCAGTCTCTGGAACAAAGAGCTTCCAGTTCAGATTTTCCCGCAAATGTTGATAGGAAAGATCGATCAGCGTCCCTTCCGGTGCATTCGAGGTGAGATTTCCATAGACGTCCTCGAATCGGACGATCATATCGAACCTTTTATTGCGGCTGACGATCGATGGAGCGATCACTCTCAAGGTTTTGAGATGATTGCCGCGCACGTCGAAGTAAAAGGTTTCCGGTTCCTTATAGTCTCCCTTGCCTTTTGGATCGATAAACAGTTGGAACGGCCGTTTTCTCTGGACGTTTTTTTGACAAAAGGTTCCCTTTTGCGGATCTTTGTCGGCCGACCCCATCCGGATTGAAAAGCTCTCGCCAGGCTTTAATTCGGCCGGCAGGATAAATTCGAAGGAGGCAGTAAGCGTTTGCGGCTGCTGCACCTCGTGGCCTGCTGCCGGCTTGCCTTCGGATATTTCCAACCAGATCGAATTCTTTTTATCCTTGAGGTTAGTCCGGGGAATCTGCCAATCGCCAGGGCGCCCCTTGCTCCCGAGGTCGAAGCGAACTTTTGTGCCCTTGGGAAGATGATTCGCGGTGGCGTAGATGAATTTCCAATTCGAGACTTCGCCAGCGAGAGCCGAGCTGGGTTCACAGTAACAAATCGACCGACGCATTCACGACTCCTTCGTCCAATAAGATAAGATTAGAGCATAATTCTGCATGAAATCCGATTCTTCCGCAAGAGGAGGAAGGGGAATACCATTGCCTGGAGCCAAAGGACAACTTGAGAAAAGTTGCCTTGAGTGAAGGTAAAGCCGTCCGCAGTTTTTGAAGTTTAATTTTGATAACGAAACTCGACCCTTAAGGGGCGAGTCTTTCAAAATAAGGCTTGGCCCGCCAAATCCCAGGCCTTAAGGCCTGGGTTCGCTATTTGACCCGAGAGGATGCATCCGTTTTGGCGCGGGGCTGGATCTTGATTTTTTTGATCGAGCGCTCATTCGAGGCAAGGACTTCCAGATCAAACTCATCATGCGAGAGGCGCCAGCCTTTGGCTGGGATCGTGCCGGCACAGTGGTAGACGTAGCCGCCGATCGTTTCATACTCGGGATTGGGAGGGATGAGGATGCCCAGCCTTTCTTCGATGTCCAAGATGGTCATTTTTGCATCGACGACCCATCCGCCTCCGGGTATTTCCCAAAATTCATGCTCTTCGCCGACGTCGTATTCATCTTCGATCTCGCCGACGAGTTCTTCGAGGATGTCCTCGATCGTGACGATCCCTTCCGTGCCGCCATATTCGTCGACAATGATCGCCATGTGGATCTGCTTGCTCCGAAATTCCTGGAGGAGCTGGGTGATCTTTTTATTTTCCGGAGCGTAGAGAACAGGCTTGGCAATCGTGTCTAATGTCGCTGTAAGATCCTGATTTGGATTCGCATAGCATTTCAAAAGATCTTTATAAAGTACGACGCCAAGGATCTGGTCGAGCGATTCGCGATAGATGGGGATGCGGCTATAGCCTTCGGCCGCGAAGAGGGGCGCTGCTTCCTGGATCGATGCGTCAGAGGCGAGGGCGTAGACATCGACGCGGGGAACCATGATTTCTTTGGCGACCCGCTCTTTGAAATTGATGAAAGAAGTAATGAGTTTTTGATCGGTGGGATCTAGATGCTGCTGGAGTTCGGATTCGCGGATCATTTCCCTGATTTTCGATTTGTCGGTGAGCAGATTTTTTTCTTCGAGGTGAACCCGTTTGAGCAGAGTGCGGGTGAGCTTGAGAAAGAGACCGGTGATCGGGAAAAGGATCGTGAGGTAGATCGAAGCGATGGGCGCGGCGATCTTGAGAGAGGGGCGCGTCCATGCGTTGGCCAGGAGCCTGGCGCTGAGATCGCTGAGCAGCGAGAGGAGGATGATCGAACCGCCAACTACAAACAGAGGGGGCCAATCGTGCGCGGTAGGAGCTTGGAGTAAAACGGCGCGCAATGGAGGCGTCTGAGCCAGAAGATAGAAAAAGGAGAAAACGGCAAAGGCGAGCGCTGTGATGTGTTTGGTCAAGGAGATCGAAAAATAGAGGTTTTCCCATTCATTTTTGAGAAACAGCTGTTTGAGAATCGAGCGGAAAAAGAGGAGGGGAGGGCGGGAAGAGCCGAGCAGTTCTTTGGACTTGAATTTGCCGAGGCGCAATAGGGAGGTTACACAAAGGGTGAGAAAGAAGGTTCCGCAAAGAAAAAACAGGGGAAGCAATGGTGATTCGAGAAGAATTGCGCTCATGAGGAAGTCAACTTTATTCCAAGCTTGCTGAGATGATCCATACACTTTTTTTCCATTTTCCGCATGGTTCTTCTCGTTTCGCTCTTCTGGTCGTCATAGCCGCAGAGATGGAGGAGGGCATGGACGAGATAGAGAAGGGTTTCTCTGTAAGGATCGAGTTTCCTACGAGCGGCGTAGCTGATGGCGACGGCAGGACAGATGAACAGATCTTCCGGAGGGAAGGTCATGCAGTCAGTCGGGCTGGGATCATCGAAAAATTGAGCGTGGAGGGCAGAGATTTTTTTTTCAGAGACAAAGAAAAGGGAGAGTTCGTCCCCAGGAATCGCCAGAAAATCACAAAGCGCTTCCGCTGCTCTTTTTACAGAGCTTTTGGACAAGGGAAGCGACTGTTGCTGGTCAATAATATTGAGCTTCAAGAGATGGGAGTTTTGGGAAGGCCGGTTACTTTCGTGTTTTGACCGTCTACCCATTTTCCTAATTTGCGAAGCATGTCGACGCGCTCAAAACGCTTGAGGACATTTCGGTTTTTTCCGGTTTTCGTGCTTTTTCCGTAACTGGTGTGTCTGCTCATAGTTTATCCAATCTTGGGTATGAAACGGTTTGAGGTCGATTCGCCGGAAGGAATGGCGTTTGCGTGGAGTTTGTAGCCCAACTCCAATGCATCTCTTTTCGAGCCACTCTTCGGCGAAGGAGGGCGCGGCCGACGGCGCGAAATGCTTCTGACTTTGCCTTGCTTACTCGTGCGGGTCATGGGTTATCTCCGTAAAGCAGACCATTATAGGAAGGGAGCGAGAATTTGGCAAGCTTAACGCAAGTCTTTTATTATTAACGAGATTCTAGAGATAGGCGCGCCTCTTTATAGGCGTTGAAACGGAGGGCGGAAAGGTTTTGTTTATTGGGGGCGGAGAGATCTTCGAAGTCATAGATTAATTTGAATCCGGGCAAAAGGAGCGGGGTCGGGCATAGATTGAAGGCGAAGAGAGCGGCGTTGACGTTTGTTTTTGACTTCGTGATCGCGATCGGAATGGGCTCTTTAGCTGCTTCATCGGCAGCGATGTGGGGGAGAAAACTGGTTTCGGGGAGCTTCCAAAGGAGATCATCGACAAATCGTTGGGACTTCTCGTCTTCGACGAAGAAGAGAATGGAGTCTTTCTTGAGGAAATGGGAGCGGGCGGTTTCGACGATCCGCTGGCATTTAGATGCGGCGTCGGCGACCTGGAAAAAAACGACGCGGGTTGTCTGAAGATCAGAGGATCTCATCTTCAGTCTGCTGGGGTTCGGAATCTGGGTGGATGAGGCCGCAGGAGAAGAGGTATTTTACGGCTTCTTCGTTCGTCATCTTGAGGTTGTAGACGTCTTTCTCTGGAATCAAGAGCAAAAAACCGGTGATCGGATGGGGAGCCGTAGGGGCGAATACAGAGACGAGCGGGGCGTCTGTTTTCTTCTGGATCTCATCGGCGACTTCTCCTGCCTGGAAGCCGATAGAGAAAGAAGAGCGGTGAGGAAAAGGGAATATAACGGGTTGCTTGAACGCTTTCTTCCCTTTGGACGAGAAGAGCGCTTCTATACAATCGCGGCTGACTTTGTACACGGTCTTAATGAAGGGGATGCGGGAGAGAATATGGTTCGTTCCCGAGAGAAGATTTTTTACCAGGAACCAACGGGCGACCATTCCGAGGAGGAAGATGAAGATGCACAAGAGAATCAGGGCGAGGATGCGGGAGATGAACAGTGCGAGGCCGTGCGATGGAGTAAAAGCTGCTTTTTGCGAGAGGAGTTCGAACAATTTTCCAACGATATTGACGAATGGCGCCGTGAAAAAGTCGAAAAGGAAAAAGATCACCATCAAGGTGAGGGCGACTGGCATCAGGATGATGAGGCCGGTAACGAGGTATTTCTTCACTGGTGCTCCATTTTAGGTTGGATGACGGCGCAGGAGATGATATATTTGAGGGCCGCCTCGCTTTTCATTTCCAGGAAGATGAGATCTGCTTTTTTGCACATGACGATGTAGCCTGTCGTCGGATTCGGCGTTGTGGGGATGAATATAGAGACCATTTCCATTCCGACGGAATCTGAGCAAGTATCGGGAGCGTTGCGCGAGATGAGTCCGAGGCAATAGGCCCCTTTGTAAGGAAAGGGAAGAAGGACGACTTGCTTGAAGGAGCCATTTTTCGAGTTGAAGAGCGATCGGACGATATCTTTGGAGATCTTATAGATTTTATTGACAATGGGAATTTTATGGAGGAACCAGTCGCCGAAGCGCAAGAGCGCATTAAAAACCAGGCGTCTTGCGACGAATCCGAGAAAAAGGGTGAATAGGAAAAGGGCGATCAGGATGAGGATTTGACTGATCGTCCGGATGGCTTGTTCGGGAACATGTTTGGCGAAAGCGGGATAGGAGGTAAGGAACGAAACGACAGCTCCCATGAATGGTTTCGTCAGGAAATTGACGACGAAAGAGATGGCCCAGAAAGTTACAGCGAGAGGAAGAAGTGTGACGAGGCCTGCGAGAAAATATTTCTTCATGAACTTATGATGGCGCGAAAGACGTTATTTCGCAAGGACAACGGATCACTTTTTTGTGGAGGCTGGGCGGGTAGGCGGAGGGGAGACGAGAGACCATTCCGATTGTTGGAGGACATAATCGATTTTGTCGAGGCGTACATGAATCGTCTGGCCTGTGGAAAAGCTCTTACCGGTATGAACGCCGCGGAAGTTCATTCGCTGGGCATTGAACTCATAGTAGTCGTTTCCGATCTTGGAGACATGGAGAGATGCTTCGAGATCGAATAGCGGTACTTCGAAAAAGAGGGCGAATGGCTTGATGCGGGTGATGATCGCAGGATAGACGCGGGCTGGATCTTCGTTGAAATAGGTGCTTGCAAGACGGAGTTTTTTCAAGAGGACAACGGAGCTTTCGGC
>CAZVXG010000036.1:0-2908 GCA_964631635.1 uncultured bacterium
TCACTGCAATATCTAAGCTGTGATTCGGTATTAAGGTTACGCCAACTTGCGGATGTGCGGCAGCGGTAGTTGGATTAAATTTATTTTGTACAGGTAAAGCCATAATCACCTCTTGTTTATTAAGGCGGTAGAAAGCATATGTTGCCGTCGCATTAATGTATAGTTTTTTTAAAAACGGGGCGGCGAATGGAGTCCTCGCAGCCAATCGGCTACTCGCATCGCCTTTTTTCCTTCTGGCTGAATCTCAATGATCCTCAATGCGTTAGATCCACAGCCAACGATCCTTTCCGATGAGAGGAGATGGCCTGGCTGACCCGATCGCTGAACGACTTGTGCCCATAAAATTTTTATTCGTTTCTTATCGGAGCCGCTGTAGGCCCAGGCTCTCAGCCGAGGAGAAAAGGCGACGTTGGGGGTATCTTTGAGTCGACTGAGGAGGAGCTTTTACGAAAATTTAAGTAGCAAGAAGAGTAGCGTGTCTTCTATCTGAGAAATTGATCGGCTTGCAATGCATCTGTTCTTCATAAAGTTTGCGAGTTACAGCCAAGATCGTCGCCGTCAGCGAGAGAGTGACCATGGCGATACCGGACACTATCGCAACCCCAGTCGCAATAAAGAGGACCCCGAATATGCCTACCGCACCCGAACAAACATCGCGCGCGGTCGCAATCCAGTGGCAGGTTTTGGTCTGATCGAGAATCTCTTTAATCTCTGCGGTAGCGCCTTTCAACTCCGCGGAGTAGGCACGTTTCAAGTTCTGGGTATTGATATCAAAGCTTATCCCGTCATAAGCCAAAGTAACTGTCTCTGCAGTGGTCGTGAACACTTTGGTGAGTGCCGCTCCCTGAGGGAACAGGCTCAAAACCATCGAGACGCCACGGCAAGACATCGTCATCGCGCTGATCGTGTCGCGTATCGAAACCAAGTTTTTATGAGCCGCTTGTTCGGGCGTAGATCCATCGGAAAGGGCGGCGCGCGCTTCCTGATTAGCTGTTACAGCTGATTGCGCGAGGCAGACGATGCGAGGAAAGGTCGTTCCCCAAGTCCATGCCGTCAAACCCTTTCCAGAGAGCCCGTCAAGGATAGGGCTTTTCTCCATGCCATATTCCTGACGCGCTACATTGATCCATTTCGGCACTTTATCCATCAATTGTCCAACCCGGAAAAGACCTTCGGCAGAATCTAGAAAGCGAAGAGTCGATCGCCAAAGGCTGTGATAAGTGTTGACTGCATTTTTCCCTTTCACTGCAATATCTAAGCTGTGATTCGGTATTAAGGTTACGCCAACTTGCGGATGCGCGGCAGCGGTATTTGGATTCAATTTATTTTGTACAGGCAAAGCCATAATTACCTCTTATTTATTAAGGGTACGTAAAGAATAGGCTGCCGTCGCATTAATGTATAGATTCTTAAAATTTTTAAAACCGGGGCGGCGAATGGAGTCCTCGCAGCCAATCGGCTGCTCGCATCGCCTTTTTTCCTTCTGGCTGAATCTCGATGATTCTCAATGCGTTAGATCCACAGCAGACGATCCCTTCCGATGAGAGGAGCTGGCCTGGCTGACCCGATCGCTGAACGACTTGTGTCTGTAAAATTTTTATTCGTTTCTTATCGGAACCGCTATAGGCCCAACACCAGGCTCCTGGACGAGGGGAAAAGGCGCGGACTAGATTGTGGATCTGTTCGGCGGGTTTGTCCCATTTCACTTCTCCTTCTTCTATGGAAATCTTCGAAGCGTAGGTCGCAAGAGTAGAATTTTGTGGTTCGGCTGAAGGAATTCCTTTCTCATAGGAGCGCAAAACGAGGAGAAGGAGAGGCTTGGACAGTTCGCAAAGAGTTTCTTCCAACTCCCCGAAGGTCATATTTGGCGCGATCTCGGTGCGGGCGGTCGCGATCACGTCTCCTGCATCGAGTTGTTTCACCATTTTTTGAATGGAGACGCCAGTTTCTCTTTCGCCATTCATCAAGGTTCTTCGAATCGGAGCCGCGCCCCGGTATTTAGGAAGCAGGCTCGCATGGACGTTGATGCACCCAAGCGGCGGAATATCGAGAAGCTCTTGCGGCAGGATCTGTCCGAAGGCTACAACGACAAAGAGATCCGCTTTGAGATCTTTCAACTGAGAGAGGAATTGAGGGTCCCTTGCTTTTTCAGGCTGAAGAACAGGAATCTTTGATAAAACCCTCTGCTTGACCGGAGAAGGGGCCATTTGGAGGGAGCGGCCTTTCGGCCGGTCGGGTTGAGTGACGGCCGCGACGATGGATATCTTTGAGTCGAGGAGAAAATCCAAGATCGAAGCTGCGAATTCAGGAGTGCCGAAAAAGACGATCTTCAATCACTCTTCCAGGTATTTTTCTTCTTCCTCTTCCTCCTGAGGGCCGCAGGCGTGTTTCGTCACGCCTTCCAGCCCAAGAACTCCACGTTTGGAGTTCTTGCAAAAATCGACCCAATGCTTGATTTCGGGCAGAGGTTCGATCTGTTTTTCGATTTGAATCAGCGCATCTTCCAGATGCAAACCGCAGCGGTAGGTGAGTTTAAAAGCTTTACTGATAGCAATCCGAACTTCGAGGGGGAATTGGTTCCTTTTCAGACCTATGATATTGATGCCTCCAAATTTATAGGGGAAGCCTCCGCCGATCGTATAGGGAGGAATATCGCGCAGTACGCCGCTGAAACCTCCGACCATCGCATAGCATCCGATGCGGACGAATTGATGCACAGGAGTCATGCCGCCGATGCGGGCGTAGTCTCCCACGATCACATGGCCAGCGAGCATAGCGCTGTTAGACATGACGACCCGATTCCCAATCTCGCAGTTATGGGCCACATGGCAATAGGCCATAATCAAACATTCATCGCCGATCCGAACCGTAGAGTTTTCCTGACAGGAAGAATTGATCGTGACAAATT
>CAZVXG010000036.1:3008-8127 GCA_964631635.1 uncultured bacterium
TCGCCGATCCGAACCGTAGAGTTTTCCTGACAGGAAGAATTGATCGTGACAAATTCGCGGATTTCACACCGCTTCCCAATCAGGACGAATGTTTTTTCTCCGCGAAATTTGAGATCTTGAGACTTCGTGCCGATGCTGGCGCCAGGCCAGATCACTGTCCCATCCCCAATCGTCGTATATCCGTCGATGTAGGCATGAGATTTGATGACGACATTGTCTTCCAAAACAACCGTCCCCTTCACAACTGCGAAAGGTTCGATTGCGACGTTTTTTCCAAGTTTAGCTCCAGGCTCTACGACGGCAAGGGGATGGATTTGGGTCATGTAATTACTACAGTTTATCTTTATCTACTAAGGCGAAGCTAAGCTCCGCTTCTACCGCGAGTTGCTCCCCGATTTTCGCTTTTGCACTCATCTTCCCGCCGTTCAAACTGATATGAAGGCCTTTGGCATGGAGATAGAGAACGTCTCCAGGCATAACGGGTTTACGAAATTTTGCATTTACGACGTTGAGCAGTACGGCAATTTTTTTAACATATCCTTTTTGATGCACCAAGATTCCTCCCGTCTGAGCCAAAGCTTCCAAAATGAGGACACCCGGCATGATCGGCACTCCCGGAAAATGGCCTTGAAAAAACGGTTCATTCACAGAGACGTTTTTGACTCCGATGATTTCGCTTAATTCCAGGTCGATATGTATAATCCGGTCGACGAGTAAAAAAGGATAGCGGTGTGGAAGAATATTTTCGATCTCTTTCGCATTGAAGAGATAGGGGCGCGCGGGTAGATTCATGGGTTATTTCTCAAGCTTCAATGTTTTGGAAAGCGTTTTGGCAAAGGCGACATTGCTGGAATGGCCGGAACGGACAGCTATGATGTGGGCGAGCAGAGGGGTTCCGATCAGCGCGAGATCTCCGATCAGATCCAAAATCTTATGCCGAACCATTTCATCTTCGAAACGGGCGCCTTCCGGATTCAAGATCCTTCCACCTTGGATAACGAGCGCATTTTCGAGTCCGCCTCCTTTGATGATCCCTTTTTCAATAAAGGGGAGAATTTCCTCATAAAGAGAAAAAGTCCGACATGGAGCAATTTCGGCTTTGTAGCGCAAAGGCTGCAGGGCCAGCGAGTAGTATTGAGAGCGAAGAAGAGGAGAATGGGGATAATGCATCGTATAGCTCACCCGAAATTCATTGCACGGAAGAGCGATGAGATGCACTTCTCCTTCAGACCAAAAAATCGGCTGAGAAATACGGATATATTTGCGCGGGGACTGCTGGATGGCAAGCCCTGTCTTTTCAATCAGATCGACGAAAATCTTCGAGCTTCCGTCGGCTACCGGGATTTCGGGACCTTCCACTTCGATCCGGGCATTATCGATGCCATAGGCATAAAATGCAGAAAGAAGATGCTCTACCATCAGGACGCTTGCCTTTGGGCTCGCGAGGCGGGTGCATCGGGGCGCTTCGCGAACAAAGGAGAGCAAAGCTGGGATTTCCGGCATTCCGGAGAGATCGGTCCGCTGGAATACGATCCCGCTATTAGGCGGAGCGGGATAGATCTTTAAAGAAACTTTTTCTCCGGTAAACAGACCAACGCCTGAAGCAGCAGTTTCATGTTGAAAGGTTTTCTGCATCTCGGCAGGTTCGGAAAGAGACAAACTCGTACCTCGTGGACGTAGACGAAATAATTTCCAAAATGCGCTTCATGTTCACGCGATGTACGAGACATCCGCGTTATTAGAAAGAAGTTAACGTAGCAACCCATTTAGGGGCAACTTTTTCTTCGGAACAGTTGGCCTAAAAAGAGGAGGAAACAGCAGGAGCTGAGAGAAATAATCGCTTCATTTCCCAAAAATGAATACAGGGTAGGGTAGGAAAAAATTGGGATGGAAATGACGATGGCCTCGGTTTTCTTGCCGGATAAAGAAAGGGCTCCGATCGGCTGCCCGAAGCAATCGACGCCTCCGGTCACGCCCATATTGCTCGACCGAAGAAGAAACACCCCGTTTTCCACAGCTCTGATCCTTCCATGGTCGAAATGCTGCCGAGGGAGCCTGGAAGAGGGAAACCAAACATCGTTCGATAGGCTCACGAAGAGTTCGGCGCCTTCTTTGCGAAGCTGGCGGACGAGGCCGCTGTAAATTTCTTCCAGGCAAATAGCAACCCCGATTGGAAGGGGCGAAGGAAATATTTTCGATCGCGTTCCCGCATCGAATGAATCTTCGATTCCAAACTCTTTGGCAAGAAAATCGGCGATCCAGCGGATCTTTTTAAAGGCAACATATTCTCCGACGGGAACTAAAATCCTCTTGTCATAGCGTTCAGGGTCTCTCTGACCGGGATGGAATTGGAAAGCGGCGTTATATCGGCTCTCGCGATCTTCTACGTCGAGGCCGAGGATCACCTCAGATCGATAATGATTTGCCAAGCTTTGAGCTAAAAATGCATTCCCGACCTTCCCTGAAAAAGAGGCCTCCAGGGGAGGAAAATCGGCATGCGCCCCTTTCCCATAACGCTCATCCCATCTCGCCTGTACTTGTTTCAAGCTGCAAAACGGATGATGCATGCCATAAGGAAACGCACCTTCGGGTAAGACGATCAAATCGAAGTGGCCATCGCCCAATGCGTCCCATACCCGCTCCCATTGATGCAAAACGGGAATAAACGATTCGGGGTGCGCTCGATCCCGATATTTTTGCTCCATGCTCAGCCCAGTGTCGACCAGCGCAACGTTTATCTTCTTCCCTTCTCCGCCAAATTTCCGTTCGACCCATGCTTGGTGAGCGAGGCCAAACCCGTATGGAAACAGGGCTAGAAATAACCAAATCTTCAGGGTTTTCGACGATTGATCCAGAAAGAATGCGTTCAATCCCGCAAGATTCGTCCAGATCGCCCAAAAAGAAAGTCCATAAATGCCAAAAAGAGCCGCAAGCTGGATAGAAAACCTGCAATCGGCCAGTGCCAACCCGACCGGATTCCAGGTAAACCCCGTCAGGAAAAAGATGCGCATCCATTCCATCAGCACCCAGAATCCGGCGAGCCCGAGACACTTCGTCTGAGATAGGGGTTCTTTCGGATTGAGGAACCAGGAAAATAAGCCGAACTGGATGCCAAGCCCGATCAGTAAAAATGCATAGACACCCAGGATCAAAGGCCCCATATAGTGAGTCGAGGTCATCCACGAAAGATGAACCGCTTGAACCGAGGCGTACCAAAGGAAAGCGCACAGAAAGCGCTGGCCCCGCTTCGGAAACTGGAGCATCGCAGCCCAAAAAAGAGCATATCCCCCAGCAGCAGCAAGCATACCAGCTCCTGAAATCCATGCCGGCTGCCCGAACGCAACGAGGACGAAGCCAGTCGCCAGGTAGATCCAGAATGTGGACGGCTTATTCAAAAGTCGAACTCTTATCGAAATCTTCGATTCGGTTTTTTCCTTGCGTGCCTTGCAAAATCACTACGAGGAGGCCTCCGAGGATCGCGAGATCGCGCAGGAAAAGGGAAAGCTGCAGCTCTCTAATGTTGGCTTCGGAAAACCAAAAATGCTGTACGAGAAGGGTCGTGGGAATCAGAATCAGGATTAAAAGCGCCGCTCCCAGCTTTTCCTTCACGCCAAAGAGAAGGAGCAAGGCGCCCAGGATCTCCAAGAAAGTCACGGCCATAAGCAAAACCGGCGCCCATACTGCCATTGTACTGAAAACGGTTTGCAGCTCTTCGAATGAGGCCGTGTAGGTTTGCCACTCGGCAATGATATCCATGAATCGCTTTTCGGTTTCTTTCCAATAAATAATTTGGTTGATTCCCGATACGAGAAAGATCACGCTGAGAAAGATCCTTGCTAAAATCGCCGTGATCGCTCGTAGGAATCGCATAAAATGGATCTCTTTTTTTATTGATCTCTTTTTTTCTTTATAATGTCAGACTAAGCGATATATTTCTAGTGGAAGGAACCATTCGAATGCCCTATACTGTTTTGGATGAGAGTCCCTTTTTGCGACACGCATATTCAAGCATTTTTTTCTCTTTATCGCACCGGTAAGGGACCTCTCGATCTCCTCCTGGGCCATTACTTCAAAGCCCATAAAAGTCTCGGAGCCAATGACCGAAGGATAATGGGCGATACCGTCTACGGCATGGTCCGATGGCAATCACTCCTGGATTGGGGCTGCCCCCCTCCCGCGCCTTTTCTCAAACGGCTCGCCTGGTACAGGAGCCCCGAATTTGAAGCGGCTCGCCGAAACGCCGCCGTTCCGGAACCGGCGCGATTCGGGCTCTCAGAATTTTTTTTCGAAAAATTGACAGCAGATTTTGGCCTAGAAAAAACGAGGAATATCGGCAGGATCCTCAATACCCCAGCTCCGACGACCCTCCGCGCGAACCTTTTGAAGACTACAAGAGAGAATCTCATTCGGCTTTGGGAAAACGACTATACGCCCGTCGTCTGCTCACGCGCGCCTGCTGGGATCCAGTTTGAGAAACGGCTCCCTCTTTTTTCTTTTCCTGAATTCAAAAAAGGATGGTTCGAGGTGCAAGACGAAGGAAGCCAACTCGTCTCGCTGCTCGTCAACGCCGTTCCCGGCGATTCGGTCCTCGATTTCTGCAGTGGATCGGGAGGAAAGACACTCGCGTTTGCTCCTGCCATGAAAGGCCGCGGACAAATTTATCTCCATGACATTCGCCTTTCCGCTCTTTTCGATGCGAAAAAACGGCTGAAGCGGGCAGGGATTCAAAACGCCCAATGCCTTCCCCCGGGACACCCCCAGCTTGCCCGTCTCAAGGAAAAATGCGACTGGGTGCTGATCGACGTCCCTTGCAGCGGAACAGGGACGCTCCGGCGGAATCCCGATCAGAAATGGCGTCTCGATCAGCCGATGCTCCAGCGCCTCATCGCAGAACAAAGGGCAATTGCCAGGGACGCCCTTACCTACCTTAGGCCAGGCGGGCGGCTCGTTTACGCTACCTGCAGCATCCTCTCCGAGGAAAACCAGGCCCAAGCCGACCATTTCCTGCTTTCCTATCCTCTAACCTTAGAAGCTCCGCCCCTTGCCCTCCTTCCCGAAGAAGGGGGGATGGACGGATTTTTCGCGGCAGTCTTCAGAAAAAATGGATCTATGCTATAAT
>CAZVXG010000037.1:0-6359 GCA_964631635.1 uncultured bacterium
AAAGCGGCCAAAATAATCCCGAAAAGCGACGAAGCAATCTTTACGGTACACTCCCTAGCTGCGAGGATAGCCTTTGTTTGCCTTGGCCCAGTCATAGAGAACCCGCTCCCCGCTCTCCCTATCGAATCGAACCTGAAGGGAGAGATAGGGGTGCGGATGGCGGTTGTCGGCATCCCGCCCCTCGTCTTTTTGATAGACTTTGATGAAAATTTCCTTGTTGAACCAGGGTTGGATAACAACGCGGCCATCCGGCTTGTCGTACCGCTTGAACTCCAAGAACTCTTTGTCGTTCGCATAGGAAGGAATTTCCCGAAAATACTGCATGGCAAGGCCGACGATTTCAAGGGGGCGATCCTCCATGCCTTGCACATAGAAATCGACTTCAGCGCCAATCTGATGCTTCGAGGTCCGGTTTTCCTTGGAGGGATCGGCATAAGCATTGTGGACAGGACAACGATGGCCGCAGGTAACGATCGCGCGCTTGCCTGTCTTCTTTTGGATGTAGTTGAGGAGATCGATTAGGATCTGATAAACATCTTCCCTGCCGTGAATGATGGGAAGCCCATGGCGAGAACTCCCTTCGCAATCGAGCATGGGATTCGGGTCGCATGGATCGTAAAGCGACGGATTGACAGAACTTCCCTTGCAGCGAAAAAATTCCTTGGTGATCCGGGGAAGACTCCCCTCCGATTCCCATGGGTAGGAGCTGCGCGGCGTATGAATCGGAGTAGCAATGGGATAGAAGTATTCGTTGTGGTTCCGATAAATTGGCTCTCCCTTGCAATTGAGACGGCGAATCCGCTCCTTTTCCGATTGCTCCATACGGCAGCAGCCGGCAAGAGTAAGGCAGATTATTCCGAGATAAAATATAGTCCAAAATTTGGGTGCGCCCAGACGGGGAGCCGCTCGTAGACGGGCTAGCTCATGAACGCATGCCTTGGGAAAACCTACCATGTCAGAATCGCTACTCCATGAGCTGCAACATGCAGCCGACCTGGCTTTGAAAAGCGAAACCGTACAGGAAGGGATCCATCATTTATCGCGCGCATTTACCCTTCTATCCGTTGAAGCAAGCCGGCTAAAAAACGGATACTCCAAGTTACAAGAGCGTCTCGCAGCTGTCAACCAGCAATTGGAGGTCCTGTTGAAACTGCTCCCAGAGGCAATCTTGTTCATCGATTTAGAGGGGATGATCGCGTTCGCAAACGGAGCGGCAAGCAGGCTGCTCGCCAAAGAGCTGGAAGGCATCCGGTTTTGGGATCTATTCCCCGATGACCATTTTGGCTTTTCCATGCGGGAATCGTTGAAATTCGGGATCGCCCATCGTTTGCTCTACAAGAGTTTTCCGCCGATGGAGTTGGAGATCTCCTCCGCGTTTGTTTTCGATGGGGCGAAGAGCGGCCATGGCCTGGTTTTGATCCTGCGCAATATCGTCGAAAAACAGCGGTTGCTAGCCATTGTAAACCAAGCGGATCGAATGAAACGGCTAGGGGAAATGGCTGCTGCGATGGCGCATGAAATCCGCAACAGCCTCGGAGGAATCAGGGGCTTCGCGAGCTTGCTTTGCCGCGACCTTGCAAAAGACTCGCATTTGCAGGAGATGGCCAGCTCGATTGTAGAGGGGGCGAAAGCACTGGAAAAACTGGTGTCTGCGGTCCTCCATTTCTCTCGGCCGATCCAAATTCAGCCGCAATCGGCCGATCTAGGGGCATTTTTGAAAAGCACCGTGAAATTCGTCAAAGCCGATCCTGCTTTCCCACAGAATGTTAGGATCGCCATGAATATCCCCAACGCACCAGTGCTCGCTCCCTTCGATTCCGAGACATTCAAATCGGCCCTGCTCAATTTAGTGTTCAATGCCATCCAAGCGATGCCGGAAGGGGGAAATCTCTCCCTCTCTTTGATCCAGTTGGAAGGGTGTTGCCAGATCGCGATTGCCGATACGGGGATCGGAATGGATGAGGATACGCAGCAACATCTCTTCTCCTCTTTCTTCACGACTAAAAAAAGAGGGAATGGCCTTGGATTAGTCGAAACGCAAAAAATCATCCACTCCCATCAGGGAACGATCGACGTCCGCTCCGCTCCCGGAAGGGGATCTACTTTTACTATCACTCTACCGCTTAGGAGATAAGATGATTGAAAAAATCCTCATCGCCGACGACGACCCGTTGATGCTCCGCTTCATCTCGGAGGTGCTCAGGCGTTTGGGAAAAGAGATCGGGATGGCCCGCGATGGGGCAGAGGCTACCGTTAAGCTCCAGGAAGAATCGTTCGATCTCGTCTTGAGCGACGTGAAGATGCCTGTGAAAAGCGGGCTGGAAGTCCTGCAGGCCGCTAAATCCCTCCATCCTTCCTGCCTGGTGATCCTGATGACGGCGCATGGAAGCGTAGAATCGGCGGTCGAAGCGATGCGTCTTGGCGCTTTCAATTACCTATTAAAGCCATTTTCTCCTGAAGCGCTCGAAACGGTCCTGGCAAAAGCCGAGGAGCACGTTAGGCTGGTCAAAGAAAATTGTTTCCTGAAGGGGGAAAAAGATGTACATCTCATTGCAGAGAGTCCTTCGATGAAGCGGATCCAAAGCTCCCTGGATAAAATCGCGAAGAGCCAAGCTAGCGTCTTCATCACGGGAGAATCGGGGACGGGGAAAGAGGTGATCGCTGGGGCAATCCATCGGCGATCCGCCCGCTCTTCCGCTCCCTTCATCAAAGTCAACTGCGCGGCAATCCCCGAGGCTCTCGTCGAATCGGAATTCTTTGGCCACGAGCGAGGAGCATTCACAGGCGCAATTGCGCGGAAAACGGGGAGATTCGAGCTGGCCGATCAGGGGACGCTATTGCTCGATGAAGTGACTGAAATCCCGCTCCTGCTGCAGCCGAAACTGCTGCGGGCGCTCCAGGAACAGGAGTTCGAACGGGTTGGAGGGGTGCGGCCGATCAAGGTGAATATCCGTTTTCTCGCCGCTTCGAACCGGAACATGCAAGAGGCGATCGAGACCAAAGCGATCCGGGAAGATCTTTATTACAGGCTCAATGTCATGCCCATCCATATCCCTCCTTTGCGGGAAAGAACGGAAGATATTCTCCCGCTCGCCCGCTATTTTCTCGAGAAGGCGTGCAGGGAAAACCACAAGCCGATCAAAAATCTCAGCCAGAGAGCCTGTCAAAAGCTGCTTAACTATCCATGGCCCGGCAATGCGCGCGAGCTGGCCAACATCGTGGAGCGGACCATCGTCCTCGATTTCGATCCGATCATCGATGCGGAGCATCTCTATCTCGACTCTTCTTTTTTTGAACGAAAAGGGCTTGATGGAAAGGGCATCCCGGTGGGAATTACCTTGCACCAACTCGAAAAACGGCTGATCCTAGAAACGCTCGAAACTTACCATCGCAACCGGACGAAAACAGCTATGATCCTGGGGATCAGCGTCCGTACGCTTCGGAATAAGCTGCATGAATACGGCGTCGTCTCAGAAGAGAGCTAATTGCGATCCAGTCCTGATGTGGTTTTTGTCTCACTTCTCCCAGCTAATTGGTACTTCCTGGCCAAGTTGAGGAAATGCTTCCATTTTTCCCCTTTCTTATCTAAAGAAAGCTCCCGGTCTAAAACGAGATGGGCGTCGTAAAAGAGATAGGGATAGGCCATTTCCTCAAGGAGCTCGACTTCAGCCAATGGAGAAGAACCTTGTTTCTCGCCGGCTAGAATCTCGAGCCAATCGATGATCCGGGCGAGGCTTGCTCGGAGTTCGCTCATCTTGGACGCGATGATCTCTCGAGCGCCGGCCGGCATAGGAGCTGCTCCGATCTCCTGTTGGATCTTCGCTCTCAAGTCGAATTCTTTGTTGAGAAACTGTTTGCCTGCTTCTTCCAAAGGATAATAAGGGATCTTCCGGAAGCCGATCCCCCCTTCAGTCGTATTGAAAAAGGTCGTCTTGGGATGCATCTTGGCAAAATGAGAAAAACTAGCCGATTCCATCAGCCAGCGGACAGCCGTATAAACAAGCTGTCCCTTGCGGTCTTTCCTCTTCACGATCCGATCTGCGGCCCTCTTTTCTTCTGCGAAATCGAGCTTTTCTTCGGCGTCGACTCCAGGGGCATAGCGCCGCCCTTCGGTGTAAGCGAGATCGACGCCGCTCAGGAGGATGGGATTGCAGCCGATGAATTGGGCCCAAGCGAGGCAAATGGCAGTAACCGAAATCGTTTCGGCGTTGAGGTGCTGGCCGAGCAAGGGATCGAGCAGGCCCAATTCCTCTTCGATCCAAAGTTCAGGGATCCCTCCGATGCCGCTCCGCATGTAGCCGAAGGGGCCGTTGCAAGTTTGGAAAATCGTTGGAAAGACTCGGGTCGAGTAGAGAAGAGGCACTTCAAAAGCGAAGCTGTTCCTCAGGCGGCGATATTCCTCCAGATTGGGATCGACGGCCATTCCAAAATGGGGGCTTATGCCTTGAGAACTCAAAGCGGCAAGCGTGGAGCCTCCTGCAATGACGATGGCTCTATTCTCCACTGTTTTTAAAAATGGGATTGCATGATCAAGGGAGGGGCCGGCGCCGCAGACGATAGCGGGAATACCTTGAAAGCGACCTTGAAGCCGGTTCGCATAAAACGAGCGTGGAAGATGGCGCAAATTGCGGACGAAATTCTCGAATGGCTGATCGCCATGGAGCCGATCTAAATGGAGCGCATGGGCAAGCGCCGTCTTGCGCAGGAGCTGCAGCCTGAGCGTTTGGAAACGGCGCCCTCTTCTCGACGGGAGGCAATAGATTTCGATATGAGCTAGCGGAAATTGCTCCGCGAGGGCGTCGATGGCGTTTGGCTGCGAAATGAAAACCTGATCATCCTTGAGGATTTGGGCGCACTTTCTCCTGTGGAGCAAGGAGGCAATCGCGCTGAGATCGTCTTCCAGGAAAACGAGCTTACGCGCCCTGGCGCCCCGAAGCCAGTCGCGCAAAAAGAAATAGGGTTCTCCCTCTCCGATTCCGTAAAAATAAAGAAGTTCCATCCGTTCCAAAGCAAGAGGAGGAATCTGCTCCTTTTTGGATGGATTCGGAGGGCCTCTGGGAATCTCCAGCGCCAACTGCGGGAAGCGCTCCATCAGGAGCGCGTAATTACATGTGAAAGCGTCCAGTTTTTTCAATCCAGATTTTCTGGGACCGATCCCAGCATTTTTCCCGATAATTCGTCCCATCGATCCAAATGATCTCCATTCTCAACTGTCCCTGTTCATCCCATTGCCTAAAATCGAAACGGGTCGAATCGAGGAAGGTGGTTTCTTCGACAAGCGCGCCGCTTTGGCTCCATCGCCTGTGAATGCCCACTGGTTTCCCCTTCTCATAAGCTCCCTCGTCGGCGAGTTTTCCCTCATCGCTCCACATCTGGTCGGTTCCGTGCCGCACGCCGAGAACGAATTGAGATTTCCGCTTCAGATTCCCATTGGGCCAATACAGTCGAGCTTCCCCATGCAATCGATTCGCTTGATACGTCTCGATCGTCTTCGGTTTGCCATCTTCGTAAAAGTATTCCCGCTTCTCTTTTTCGATCACCGCGTAGAGGGCTCCACTTGCATAATACAATCTAGATTGCATCGAGATGCTCCTGAATGACTCGTTGAAAAAAAAGGAAGCGGTTCAGCTTTAGTTTTCCCTCATCGTTCTGAGGATCCAAGTCGAGTTCCCGCTCGAAAATGGGACGCCAGGTCTGCCAAAGCGGCAGCAGGAGTTTTTCATAGACGATTTCTCCGCTGAAATCCTCTTCCTCGCCAAACAAAGAGCGATCGGCGAGCCTCTTGCACTGCTGCAAACTTTTTTCCCATTGCAGCCAACGCTGCTTCCCTTCTTCCGCCAGAGGAAGCGCCTGAACCGCCCTATGGACTTGGGATTGCAGTTCTCTCCTCTCCTCGAAAACAAGCGAGTCCAGCCGGGCACATTGGATAGGTGGGCGGAATTCCAATCCTCCCTCGCGAGCGTCGATGAACTGCCGATCGGGAGTTCGAGCGGCTAGATCTTCGAGCCATAGGCGGGCCATGAGCCAATCCTGCTGCGTTAGCACCTTCTCTTCTCTTTTCGTTTTCACTTCGACGAGGCTGTACACGGGCATCGCATTGTGGGTGTACGCATACCTGCGCGCTCCTTCATAGCACAGGTCCATCCCGACGAAAACGATGGGATCGCATCCCATGAGGAGCGCGACGGCGGTGAGAAAATTCCCCACCGTCCATCCTCCATCGAAAGCTCCTTCTTCTCCCTCAATCCAATTGAGAAAAGAATGATGGCTATCGGGAAACCAGAGCGCCTCCCCATGAACCAAGGAAAAATTTTCCGGGTTCATCCGGCTTTGGAAACAGAAAGGCGTTTCCCAAAATG
>CAZVXG010000037.1:6459-8057 GCA_964631635.1 uncultured bacterium
CGAGCAGCCGCAATCGGCGGCATCGGAGAGAAGCAAATTCGCTGCGAGATGCGTCTGTTCCAGAATTTCCTGGAACTTACGAAATGTCTCGTTGTCTGCTCTGGCGATTGCTACTTTTAAGAAAACTGCTTGCCAGGCCGTCTGTTTCGCAAGAGGTTCGATTTGGAGCGGGCTTTCGATGAGGCAACATTTCACTTGCAAGTGGCCAAAAAACTCCTGCCGCATCCGCTCAAGGGCTCTCGCATCTTCATCGATGAGAACCAAACGGCGTTTGAGACTCGCATTGAGCCAGGGCGCTATCCATGCGCAATCTCCAATCTCGGCACCCATGAGGCAAAGAAAGTCGACAGCATCCGTATTTACAGGGCGCATAGTCTATCCACCAGCTGAGCGAAGGGCGGCAGAAAAGGGACCGAAGCGATCCGCCCTCCCTCGCGCCATAGCGTCTTGATTCCATGGGGACCGGCCAATGCAATAAAGGGGGCGCCGATCCGCTGATTATAGCCGAATGCCTGACTCTCGGCCGCTCGACTCTCTTCTTGCGCGACTTTGCATTCGATGAGAAGAAGTGGTTTCAGCCCTTCATCTCGAGGAACGAAGCAGAGGAGATCGATGCGCCGGTTCGGATCAGAATCGGAAGGAATGGGTATAAGGGAGTTTAAATTTTTTTCCACGGCAATGAGTCCTTTAGGATAGCCGAGAGAGCCGATCATCTGCCGGATGAGAGCCTGGCGGATTTTTTCTTCCGGAGTAGCGGGAACCAGCTTGCCTCGGATCGGGTCGTACAACACTACTGAATGTGAACCAGGCTGTAATTGAGGTCTTCTCGCCGATAGATGACCTTGAGCTTCTGATCTTCTTCTGAGCGGTAGATCAGGAAGGGGTCATCGGTAATCTCCATCTTCATCACTGCTTCGTCTTGCGTAAGCGTCTTGAGCGGCATCGTCTCTTTTGCGACGACCTGATGAAGGTTGATCTCTTCCTCTTTTTCCCGAGCGTTTTCGGCTTCGATCTCATCGTTGATCACCTTGACGTCATCGTTCAAAGCCTTGATGACATTGACATGGATGTCGACAGTGCTGACATGTTTTGCTCGAGTGGACTGGAGTTTGGTCTTGTAGCGCCGGATCAATTTGATGATGCGGTCAGAGGCTTTGTCGATTGCGGAGTAAATATTGTCCGTACTCGCCTTGACTTTGACATGAAAATGGATGAAATTCATCAAAATCGAACAGGTGTGCTCGAGTTTCTGGGCATCGAGAGTCACCGTGATATCGATGATGTGGTCGGCGATTTTCTCGATTCTCGATAGTTTTTCCCACACATAATTGCGGATCGCGTCTGTGACCTGGATGTGCTTCCCGAGCACATAGATCGTATAGCCTTCGTTTGCGAACTTGTCTGCCTTGCCCATATCCATCCTCATCCTCTGGCGAGGAGACTCGGCCTGCCTTGCAAGTCTTCCGAGTCTTTCAAATCCGAATGTTGGGCCGAGTGCGAAGAAAGGCCCAAATTGCAATCGCGAACCTTAAGATCCGCGTGTTCATTGGATCGAGATCTTAACAGTTCTTCTCTCTCCTGCCAAGCGTTTTGATGGA